>CAXEOX010000062.1:0-17655 GCA_963997925.1 uncultured bacterium | reverse complement strand
GGTTACTTCAGGAAGGATCCGATAGCGGTGTTGAAATCGGAGGGGTTATCCTCGAACACCATGTGTCCGGACCGAGGAATCTCCGCGATCTGAGCCTTGGGCATCACTTCAACCATGCGCTGGGCCGTCTCGGTGGTGAGGATGTCGGTATCGGCGCCTCGAACGATGAGCGTCGGGCAGGTTATTTGGGGAATCTCAGGCCACAGGTCCTTGTTTGGGGGCACGGTTCCTTGGCGGCGTGCTTCGCGGATAGCCAAGTCGTACTTCCAGCCGAGTTTTCCGTTGGGGAGTTGCTTCGTGGCGTAGGTTAGCCGGCGGCGAATGACGGAGTCGGACGCGAAGCGGTTCTGTTTTGTCATGTATTCGACCACGGCTTCAAAGGAGTCGAACTCCTCTGGAACCTCGACAAGCTCACGGCTGATGCGCTGTCCCCCCTCACGGTCAATGTCGGGACCCATGTCCACCAAGATGAGCTTTTCCAGCATCTCCGGGTGGCGGGAAGCAAAAGTCATCCCGTTGCGAGCGCCCATGGAATGGCCGCAGAGGATGAAAGAATCCAGACCCAAGGCATCGCAGAAGCCTTCCAAGTCAGCGACGTAGGCATCGGTGTCATAGTCGCCGTCCGGGGCCCAATCGGTATCGCCCCTGCCACGCTGATCCAAGGAGAGAACGTGGAAGTCCTGGCAGAGGGACGCCGAAACGTCGTCCCAAGAATGGGCGTGTCCCCGAAGCCCGTGAATGAGCACCAAAGTAGGCTTATCAGTGTTGCCCCAATCCAGATAATGTATGTTCAGCCCGTTGGCGTTCACCGTTTTGTCCTGAGGTTGTACCTGTGTAGTCATCTCGTCCTCCCGCTAAGGATAAGTTGGATTCGAAATTGGATGCCCCAGTTTAGCACAGGGGGGCCACCAACCCTATTGCCTGCCACACCGCTGGGTTCGTTGCCGCTATGGCACCGTCGGCCCCGAAGTTAATCCTGCGCCAATAACCAGTCAAAAACATGCATCGTCGCCAGGCAGTCGTCTTCGTTGTAGTCTAGGATCTTTTGGCGGGGTTCGGCGTCGGTGGCGCCTGATTTCACATACTCAAGATATAGGACCACCGACATGAGGGCGTTGACGTCGTCTTGACGCCAGGCGAATCCCAGGCATTTGGCGATGTCTTTCAGGCCCCGTCCGTAACACGGGAAGGCGAAGGAACTAGTGGTGATGGGGCTAAGGTCGACCAGACGGTCCATCACCCATGCGACTTGCTCTTCCGGCAGACCGTAGTGGTTCGTCATCTTGGTCAGGTGGGTTTTCTCGTAGTGGTGCCAATGGTAGAACACGGGGTCATCCAGGTTGGACGCCCAGTTGAAGAACTCACGCAATACCCTCTCTTCATCCCTAGGGGTGGGAGCGAAGAAAGGTTCGAAAGTGGCTTGGTGTGAGGGGGTACGCACCACGGACCCGATTAGATAATTGACCACGCTCAGTCCTTCTCCCTCGGCTCCCGGGTCCGCGCCCTCCAGATCGAAGAACACCTCGGTACTACCCCGGCGAATCTCCGGTGTCCGGTCGCGTCTGATGGGAGCCTTTCTCTGGAGCGATTGGGCCGCGCTTTTTATGGTCTTGGCTGTCGACCCGCCTACTCCTTTGACCTTGACCAGGGCCGGTTCATCGGCGGAGGCCACGTCATCTACCGTCTTGAACCCGAAAGCGAACAGGTTCGCTCGGCGGGCGCCACCGACGCCGGGAAGGAGAGAAACATCGTCGTTCTGGATGGCCATCGCGTTTACGTAGGAATGCCAGGGAGATTCACCCGCCCCGAAGCAAGGATCTACGACAGCGCCGTCCAGAACCATGCGCACTTCCTCAAGCACTGCGTCCAACTTATCGGCCACACTGGCCGCCTGGACAATCTTCTCGCTTCTGTCCCCGTTGATGATGTAGAACTCGTCCGGTTCATACCCTTGGACGATCCCTAGCATGCGATTGTAGACGGCTCCTTGGAGAGTATGGGCTTCGCTTATGTGCGTGGCGGATTTAATCTCCACGACGCCATAGCTGTAGTCGCCAAAGTCGCTCGGGATATCATCCACCCGTACCAGAACGTCGGGCCGGCCTTCCAAGCCAATGGTGCGGCAGATGAGGGGCATGTTCATGATGAACTTTTCGCCAGCCGCCATCAGTTCCAGGGTCCGCCGAAAACCCTCCTCCTCCCCGTAGAACTCCTCTTCAACTGCGTCTGGGTAGGACTCTGCTATGACATCGGACTGGTGATCCAGACCGCGTTCGATCAGAAGGGTTACGAAGGGATCGGGGGCGTCTTGCATATCGACCGGGGCGTGGATGTCGCACCAGAATGTTATGGGCGACTTGATATACCTTTCAACCCATGTCGCCCTGATAGAAGGTAAACCAGCGTCTTTGGTCAGCGACCGAAAAAGTCCGTCAACGTCCATGTCCGAACCCCGTCAATGAGATGGATGGACAACCGGATACCGGGATGGCACAAAGCCCCTGAATCGAACTGGGTGGGATCTACCCCACCACTAAGTTGACTAGGCGGCCGGGAACGTAGATGGTCTTGTTCACCGACTTGCCTTCGGTATAGGTCTTTACCTTAGGGCTGGCCAGCGCCAGTTCTTGGGCTGCGGCTTCTTCGATGCCGGCGGGAACTTCCAGCTTGTCCCGGACTTTGCCGTTGACCTGCACCACCAAGGTGATGGTGTCTTCGGCGGCCAGGTCATCGTCCCAACTCGGGAACATCTGCTGGTGAATGCTGTAGGCATGGCCGGTGCGCTCCCACAGTTCCTCGGTGACGTGGGGAGCGATGGGGGCTAGCATGAGCAGGAAACTCTCGATACACTGCCGCCAGGTAGCCGAATCGATGCTGGCTTCCGCCCAAACCCGGTTCAGGTGGTTAGCAAACTCCATAAGGCTGGAGATGGCGGTGTTGAACTTGAATCTGTCCAGGTCGTTGTGGCACCGGCGAATGGTCTGATGCAGCGATCTGGTGGTATCCCGAACGGCCTGCGGGTCAACTTGGCTGTTATCAAGGTCATCCGGCTCTCGAACGACGATGTCCCAGACCCGGTTGAGCCATCTTGCGACGCCATTGATACCCACTTCGCTCCAAGGCCCACCTTGGTCCCAAGGCCCGATGAACATCATGAAACAGCGAACGGCGTCGGCCCCCAGACCGTTGACGACCTCATCGGGGTTCACCACGTTGCCCCGGCTCTTGCTCATTTTTTCGTGGTCTTCACCCAGAATGATGCCCTGGTTGAACAGGCGCAGGAAAGGCTCCTCAAAGTCGACGATGCCCATATCGTGCAGGCCCTTGATAAAGAACCTGGAGTATAGAAGGTGCATCACTGCGTGTTCGGCGCCGCCGGTGTATTGATCCACCGGCAACCAGGACTTGGCTGCGGGATCGAAGGGGCCCTCGGCGTAGCCGGGGCTGATGTACCGCAGCATGTACCAAGATGAATCGAAAAAGGTGTCCATGGTATCGGTCTCGCGCCGGGCCGGGCCACCACATGTATAGCAGGTGGTGTTCAAAAAGGCGGCGTTGGAGGCCAATGGAGACCCCTCGCCGGTGGGGATAAATTCGGCGTCCGTAGGCAGCAATACCGGCAATTCCTCTTCGGGCACCGGAACGATGCCGCACTTATCGCAATACACCACCGGGATGGGCGTTCCCCAATAGCGCTGACGGGAGACAAGCCAATCCCGCATCCTATAGGAAACGGTGCGGCTGCCCCATTTATTTTTCTCAATGTCAGCGGCGATGGCTTCCTTCCCTTCATCGTCGGTCATGCCGTCATAAGCGCCGGAGTTGGTCATGAAACCGTCGCCGACGTATGCTTCGGTCAGGTCGCTACCGTCCCAGGATATGGGAGCCACCACGATGCGCACAGGCAAACGGTATTTCTGGGCGAAGACGAAGTCTCGGGTGTCATGGGCTGGCACGCCCATTACCGCGCCGGTCCCATAGGTCATCAGCACATAGTCGCCGATATATATAGGTACCTTTTCGCCATTGAGCCGGTTGACCGCATATGAACCGGTGAACACTCCAGTTTTTTCCGTCTCAGTGGACAACCGATCAATCTCTGAGGTGCGGCGGGCTTCGTCAACGTAGGCATCGACCGCCGCCCGTTGTTCCTCTGTGACCAAGTCCG
The DNA here is from genome assembly GCA_963997925.1 of uncultured bacterium. Classification (GTDB taxonomy): domain Bacteria; phylum Chloroflexota; class Dehalococcoidia; order Lucifugimonadales; family UBA3495; genus UBA11650. Next base: position 13,487 of record CAXEOX010000062.1, on the reverse strand, counting down.
CCACCAGTGGATGCTCGGGCGCCAACACGATGAACGTGACGCCGAAGATGGTGTCGATGCGGGTGGTGAAGGTGGAAATTTCCTTCTGTTCCAAGCCGCTGGCGGATATATCGAAGGAGATTTGCACTCCTTCGCTCCGACCGATCCAGTTATTCTGCATGGTTAGAATCTTGTCGGGCCAATCCAGCAGACCGCTGAAATCCAACAACCGGTCGGCATACTCGGTGATGCGAAAGAACCACTGCTCCAGGTCTCTCCGGGTGATCAGAGTCCCGCAGCGCTCGCAGTTACCATTGACTACTTGCTCATTGGCCAGCACGGTCTGGCAGGAGGGGCACCACACAACCGGAGCCTTCGCTCGATAGGCCAACCCATGCTCTAGAAACTTGAGGAAGAACCACTGGTTCCAGCGGTAATATTCGGGCAGACAGCAAACGATTTCCCGGTCCCAATCGTAGATCGCGCCGATGGAACGAAGCTGCCCCCGCATGTTCTCGATGTTGCTCATCGTCCAAGAATAGGGGTGGATTCCCCGGCTGATGGCGGCATTTTCCGCTGGCAATCCGAAGGCGTCGAATCCGATGGGATGAAGGACGTTAAACCCCTGCATCCGCCGGAAGCGAGCGTGGCAGTCGGACGGAGCCATGGCGTACCAGTGGCCGATATGCAGATCCCCGGATGGATACGGGTACATGGTCATTTCGTACCATTTGGGCCGGGGATCGTCGTCATTTACCCGGTGTAAACCGTCCTTGGCCCACCGGTCTTGCCATTTCCGGTCTATCGCCTGGGGATCGTAACGCATCTCCACGTGTCGCCGGGATTCCACCATCTATCGTCACCTCAGACATGCTGGGACTTGCCCAACATCTTAGCATAGATACCCTCCAGAATAGATACTATGTGGGCACTCGCCACGCCCGTTTGGAGGCCGAAGGGTTTCTTCGGAGATTGGACGTCTCCGGTCATTGACTTACCGACCACAAGAGCCTAGAATCCCACTGATTCGCTAAAGGTCATACTGGCCGGCCGCCCTCTTCACAGCGCAAGCGCCGTTTATCCAACCACATAAACGCACCGAAATGTCCTCCCAACACTCCATCGTTGTTTCATTGTTTACCCTTCTTTCCTTTGCGTGTTCCTTGCTGACTCATAGTCTCATCGGCCTAGCGAAGCTCACTGCACCGAGGCATCGCCGGGAGTACGTCCGGTGCTAAACCGCAGATCCAGGCCCAGGGAGACAGTGATTCGCCAGACACGTCCCAGAGACGTGCGGCGGTCGGTGGCCCAGTTCGCCCCCGACCGTCGGCCTGCCCGAGCTTTAAGTACTCCCTACATCCTCCTCTTGGGCTTCATCCTTTTAATAGTGGTTGGCGGCCTTCTCTTGGCGTTGCCCATCGCCAATCATCAGAACGTTTTTACCTCGTTAGACATCTCCTTTTTCACGGCTATCTCCGCCGTAACCGTCACCGGACACACCGTGGTCCCAACCAGTACCTACTGGAGCCCATTTGGACAGGGAATCATCTTCGTGCTGATGTTGGTTGGCGGCTTGGGGTTCATGGTTGTCTCCACCTTCCTATTGTTGGTCATCGGACAGCGCTCCACTCTACAGGAACGAATGATGTCCAGCGGCTTCATGCGTGACACGGTGGGGATGGAGGGGATGCAGGGACTGAGACGCATCGGCCGAAACGTAGTCCTGCTGGTGTTCGCTTTGTACGTCCTGGGGGCGGTTGGAATATTCTGGCAGGTGAATGGCCTGGACGGGATGAGTTTGGGTGAGTCGCTTTGGAATTCCACGTTTCTATCGGTTTCGGCATTCAATAACGCCGGGCTCAATATATTGCCCGAATTACCCACCGGTAGCAGTTTGGCCAGGTTCGCCACCAATACCATCCTTCTCCTCATGACCACGGTGCTAATCATCTTGGGTGGTCTAGGGTGGACCGTACTGCTGGACATCTACCGGAACCGGAGATTTCGGCGTTTGGGCTTAGACGCCAAGCTTGTGGTCGTGACCAGCCTCATCCTATGGGGATTCGGCGCTGCTGTGCTGCTCATCGCCGAGTTTTCCAACCCGGAAACTCTGGGCGGCTTGGCGTGGTCGGATCGAGTGTCGGGAGCGATTTTCGGTTCGGCCAGTGGCAGAACTGCGGGGTTTACGACGGTAGACTTCGGCCAGGTAAAGGAGATTACCAAGCTAGCCTATGCGGGCTTGATGTTCATAGGCGGCGGTGCCGGGTCGGTGGCAGGCGGAATCAAGGTCGTGACCTTCGCCGTGATTGTCGCCGCAGTAGTTTCTTCCCTTCGGGGACGGTCCCATGCGGAAGCTTTCGGCCGCGAGATTCACCAATCTCAACTTCATAGGGCGCTCGCGGTCGCAGTATTGGGCGTCGCTATAGCGACGCTTCTAGTCGCGATCCTGACTTTAACCGATCCTGACATCCCCTTCGTGAACCTTCTATTCGACACAGTTTCCGCGTTGGGAACCACCGGAGCCTCAACGGGCATCGTTCCGGATCTCAGCCTGGCGGGTAAAATTATTTTCATGGTAGCGATGTTCGTCGGTAGATTGGGACCGGTTACGCTGGCGTTAACTTTGGTTCCCCGAGAAGAAGCCACGGTATACCGCTTTATCCGGGAAAGGGTTAAAATAGGCTAACTAGGGAGAGATGCGGTGAAGAAACAAGTATGCGTCATCGGCCTGGGCCGTTTTGGCGCCACGGTGGCCCGTGAACTCTACCAAGCGGGTCACGATGTCTTGGCGATAGATATAGATGAAGCCAAGATTCAAGAAGCCCTGGGTCACGTTACCTACGCGGTCAGAGCGGACGCCACCAACGAGACGGTACTGAAAGAGTTGGACGTGGCCGACTTCGATGTAGCGGTGGTGGCTTTGGGCAACGACAATACCCAGGGCAGCATCCTGGTTACTTCCCTTCTCAAAAGCATCGATCTGCCCTTTATCATCGCCCGAGCAGCCGACGAGTTGCACGGCGATATCTTGGAAAGAATAGGCGCGGACAAAGTAGTCTTCCCAGAGATGGAAAGCGCCCGCCGGGCCGCCCACATAGGCTTCGATTCCGGCGTTGTGGACTACATGCCAATCATCCCCAATTTCGGCATCACCAAGATCCACCCTCCGGAGCAGATGTTCCGGCACACGTTGCAAGAAGTAGGCCTGGGTGGAGGTTCCGGAAACAAGTACGATATCTCCGTCATTGCAATAAGGCGGGGCCGCAGCTACGTGCTGAATCCAGCCCAAGATGAAGAAATCAAACCCGGTGACGTATTGATTGTGGCGGGCACCAACGAGCATGTCGGCCACCTTTACGACTTGGCTCGGGATCTCCCTCCCCCCGTTCCAACGGAAAGCAGTGAGGTGCGCACCGCGAGTTGAGCTTGTACCGGGACGGTGCGCCGCATCATCGCGGCTAACCAACTTGGGCTGATGTACTGCTTCATCTTCCGGCACCTTATGTTATCTACATATCTGCCTCCCGTCTCACCCCATCTTATTTGATATAGAACATGCCTTAATCATGCTTGATTTGACCGTACTCAGTGTTTATAATCTGCCGTTGACGTTTAAGAGCGTGAATCGCTCTGAGTCATGGAGGATGCTTGTCCGGAGTTAAACTCGACGCTAATCGGATCCTGGTGCCCGTCAACGGCGACAAGGTCAGCGAACGCATCTTTCGCTGGGCCTGCCAGTTGGCCCGCCAGTCGAAAGCCCACATCCACGCGGTTTACGTGATTGAAGTTCCTCTTGATATGCCTCTAGAATCGGAGATTGCCGAGGCTTCTGACCGGGGCGAAGAGATTTTGGCCCAAATGGAAGCTATCGCCGCTGAGGAAAAAGTAAAAGACGTCCACGCCATGTCTTTGAGGGCCAGGCACGCAGGACCGGCCATTGTCATGGAAGCCGAAGACCGGAAGATGGACGCAGTGATTCTCGGCGTTCCCTACCGGCGCCGGTTCGGATCCTGCACACTAGGCTCCACTGCCAGCTACATCTTTAACAACGCCCCTTGCCAAGTGATTTTCTGGCGGGAACGCGCACCCTCCCCGGTACTTGCGTAAGGCATCTCCATGCGGGTATTGATTCTGGGATGCGGCAGGTTGACCACTACGCTAGTGCCTGATCTAGCCGGGGATGACGTTGAGATTACCATCCTCTCCCGTGACCGAGAGTGCTTAGAGTCCGTGTCGGACATCCCCGGTGTGGAAGTCGTACTAACCGTAGAACCAACCATGCAGGACTACCTGCAACTGGCCGGCGTGGATACTGCCGACATCTTTTTGGCCCTTTCCGACGACGATCACCGCAACGCCCTGACCGCCCAGATCGCCCGCTATATATTTAACGTGCCGAAAGTTATCTGTCACCTGGACAACCCCCAACTCCAGATTCTATACGCCGGTCTGGGACTGGATGTGGTAGGGTATTCCTTCGGACTCCTTCAAGATATCCGTCAGTCCATAGCAAAGTGAACCACAGCTTATGTTTGCGGTAATTATCGGGTGCAGTGAGATTGGGTACCACCTTGCCAAATCCTTGGTGGCTACCGGCCACGAAGTGGTTGTGGTTGAGAAGGACCGGGAGCGATGCCAGTTGCTCATCGACGAGGTAGGGAGCATCTCTCTGCAGGGGGACGGCACCGACGAGGCGATTCTCAAGCAGGCAGGCCTGGCCCGGGCTGATGTTCTGATAGCGGTCGCCGGCCGAGACGACACCAACCTGGTCATTTGCCAGATGAGCAAGCACATCTTCAGTGTGCCGCGCACCATGGCCGTGATTCGGGACCCAAAGAACGAGGCTCTTTTCCATGTCTTGGGAGTTGACGTAGTGGTCAACTCCATACATCTGGTCCTTGCCAGCCTGGAAGAAGGCATCCCCGGACGCCCGTTGGTTCATCTAAGTAGCCTCAGGTCGCCCGGAACGGAGCTAATCAGCGTATCCATCCCCAGTGACGCCGGGGTTGTTGGCATGCGCCTGGACGACGTGGAGTTGCCCCCACACAGTTTCATATCCCTGGTGATTAAGAACAGCGGCGCAACATTGCCAACTGACGGGTTGGTACTTGAAGCGGAAGACGAGCTGGTCGCAGTGACGATGACCGGCGATGAGCAGACTCTCTACGACATACTTACCGGGGTGTAAGCGTGGTCAGAAGCATCGCATATTTCGGTCCGAAGGGCACGTATACGGAAGAAGCGGCGTTTCAGTACGACCCTGAAGCCGACCTCCAACCCTTCCCAACAATACCGGCGGTGGGACTCGCAGTAGCGTCTTCCACAACCGACCTGGGCGTTGTGCCGATAGAAAACAGCCTGGAAGGCGCGGTTAACAACACCCTGGATATCTTGATCAGCCAGCCGGATCTATCCATTTTCAATGAACTGGTTCTGCCGATCAATCACTATCTGATGGTCAAACCCGGCACAAAAACTTCCGACATTCAGGTGATTTACTCCCATCCCCAGTCGCTGGGGCAATGCCAGGAGTATCTGGAGAGTAGATTCCCCAATGTTCAGCAGATCGCCTCGTTGAGCAATTCGGCCGCCGTAGCCGATATGGAGCAGAGCCCGGTCGCCGCAGCGGCTATCGGTCCCCGGCGAGCGGCCGCACTGTACGGCGCGGAGATTATCGATCAGGACATTCAGGACAGCCCCAACAACATGACGCGCTTCGTGGTACTGGCCCACCACGATCACCCGCCCACCGGCGACGACAAGACATCCATGTGCCTGTCCTTCGATCAGGAAGCGCCCGGTGTCCTTTACCGGGCGTTGAACGAGTTCGCATCCAGAAACGTCAATCTGCGGAAGATAGAATCCAGACCCACCAAGTTGATGCTGGGGCAGTACATATTCTTGATCGACTGCGACGGCCACCGGGAAGACCAATTGGTGAAAGAAGCCATCCAGGCCCTCAACACCTCGAACAGTGCGTTGAAGGTTCTCGGGTCTTATCCCCGTTGGAACGACAAAGACGCAAAATAAAACTGGCCCCTCCTCCGGCTACTGCTAAGACTCCACCACACTCCAGAAACCCAACACCCCTTAGCTAGTCACTACCGTAGGAAGGGCCAGCCAGTATGGGCCTTGGCTCACGTAGGAGTTCCAGATATACGCCCAGACCCGGGTTAACCCTTTAATATGTTGTTGATGCTTGCTAACTCAACTGCTATCTATTACTCGCTTTCGTCCTTTTCAACTTCATTCTGATCCTTTGCCCTCAGTTCTTGAACGAACCCAAATACGTCTTTAACCGTATCCAACAAGGGTGGAAGATTGACCAACGGCTTTGCCACCCTATTGAGGACTATGCCGGAGATATCTTCCATGTTCTGGGACACCCGCCGTGTTGAACGGTACAATCTTAAGATACCGATACTCCCCACCAGTGCCAACAATGTTAGGACCCCGGTGAAGACGATGACGAACACGTCTCGGATGACGGCTATCGCTTCGATACAACCACCTGAATGAGATTTTATACTAGTTTAAGAACATAACCAAAATTTAGCAGTTATGTTAATGGTATGTCAATGATTTACAGTGCGAGTTTTTAACATAATCAGTAAATCTGCTTTTTATGACAACCGGCCCAGTCTAAGTCACCGAAGGTTTCGGTAGATCGACACCCCTTCGTTCCGGTATACCCTCTCGACCGATCCGGCGGCGGACAACTCTTCGAACTTCCCAACCCCCTCCGGCGAATAGTAGATCCGTTCCAGTTCTCCGACGACGACGTACTCCACGTTGTACTCGTTCAAAAGGGACTGGGCCCGTTGCAAGTCAGCTGTTTCGTAAATCTCTTTGACCCGGGCGGCGCGGTCCCGGACAGTGTAGTCGTAGCCCATCCGCTGCTGTATCTGATGCCATGGCCAGCCCAGAACCGTGGGTAGCCCGGTGTAAGTAGCGATGCGGCCGCTCCAATGGTACTGGTCGTTGTGAGCTTCCAGCACCACCGGAGATCCCACCACATTATCCTGTAGCCATTGGATAGCTTCCAAGTCCCACTTCAGGTTCACCGGTTCGTCCAACTCCCGGTGCACTGCTTGCTGCATGTAAGCAGTGCCGTCCAAGGTTAGAGGCCCGTCGTTGAACCGGTCAGCCACGCGGACTTGGGTGCCCATTACGGTGTAGATCAGGCTAGATCCTACAAGCAATATGAGCAGTCCCATCCAAACCCGCCGGCCCCAGTTAGGCCGTAACCGGGATAGGCCCTGGGAGCCCAAGTACCAAAGCATGTAGGCCGAGGCGAGGCTGAACAGCACCCATACTTCCAGGTAGTACTTGAACTGGGTGTTCATACGGCCGATGTCGCCTTCCAAACGCACTAAGTCCACGCCGATGCTTATCGCTATGCCCATACCCAGGAACAGCAGCGGCAAGATGGCGTAGGGATTCCTTATATCTCTGGAGAACAGTACATCCCGGGCCGCGACTCCGGTTAGCAACAATACGACTACCAAGAGCCCAGCCGTCCAGTAGTCAGCGGCGGCAAGATATACAGCAAATAGCATACCGATTCCGCAGGCGGTCCTAGGCCACGAAAAGCGGCTTCGGGATATGTTGGGAGAACTCTCTTCACTGTTGGACCGCCGGAACTGGCCGGCTAGATCCTGGCCTACCAGTGCCAGTGTTCGCCGGGTCTGATACAGCAGATAGGTTAGTGCCACAAATAGGAACAACCCGTGGATGCCCAAGTAACGGTGCAGCGGGGTTCGCCACTTCGTCGCTTCCAATCCTGCTTGGAAAGTCTCGTAGGACTGGTGGAACGGGTAGAAGGCCACTACGCTCAGCACGACGATGCCCACGCCCAGACCAGCCAGCAGAACCAATTTACGCGGAGCGCGTCCGGGGCTGAAGTGGACCGCCGCCCCCAAGATCGCCGCCGTGAGCAGAACGTACGAGGGGTAGTCCCAACTGTTTATAACCCACAACGCCCCCAAGGTTACCGCCAAGGCGGCACTGGCAGACACGCTCCACAACGCTCCGTTTTGCCGCAAACCCACAACCATGGCCATTCCCAGGCCAATCACCAACAGGGTGAAGGGAATCACCATCATGTGCGGGTGCAGATCGGCGAACAAGAAGGTGAAGAACGGGAACTCGGTGATGTGCCAAGAAACATCTGGAGAGCCAACGATTTTCTCGGGCACCCAGAATGCCAGGGGCGACGGGTCGAAATTGTCCAGCGGCGGGATCATTCGGCTGCTTCGCCAGAAGTCGAAGTCGGGGAAATTTTGGCCGCCGACAAACTTCATCCATGTCCCTTGGGCGATCTGGACTATGCCGTCCAGATTACCGATAACCGAAACGAATAATCCAGCCGTCAGACCCGCCCCGGTAGGGGTCCACAAAGATATACGCCAAGGCCTGCGGCGTACTCTTACATCGGCCCCATCGCCGCCGCCAGTGGTGATAGATCGGCGAGTGCCTTCGGCCAGGTTGTAAACCAGAGAATAGGCCCCGGTAAAGGTCAAGGCGAAAAACAGGGGAACGGCCAGGTTGAAGGCAGTGGTGGGAACTATGCTGGTAACGCGGATCAACCCGGCCAGCACGAAATACCCCCAATAGTAGTAGTTCATGTAGCCGCCGGCGTGCCAGGGGTCGAAGGGCGGCAAAGAGGTTGATCGAACCACCGCATTGAGGTAGGCAAGCTCCATGGGCTTCTCTCCGCCGCGATATGGGTGCCACAGGTCCGGGTTCGCCGCCCTTACAGCAACGAAGGCCAGAAAAGCCGCCAAGAAGATGAATTCCGCCGTTAGCGCCAACCGCCAGTTCTGAACGAAGAACCCCCGTATCTCCCTCCATCGGAAGATTAATACCAACCCGGACAAAGATGCCAACGCCAGTATCCCCATGTATATGGCCGTACGGGATAATTCGATCCACCCAAAGCTAACCAGGAGCCAGGTCACGTAGCTGGCCCCCAACAACCCAAGGATGCGGGCTAGAACTATCCCTCTATCCGGCAGTGGCCTGAACAGGAAGATTGCCAATGGCAAGGCCGCCAGATATACCAACTCCACCACCAGCAGCCAGGCCAGTACGGGCAAGGCATTGGTCCAACTCCGCCGCAGAATTATGTTCGACCAAGTACCGCCGCCCCGTTGTGCCGCCGCTTCTTCGGCCGTCATCAGCAACCCAACCGGCGGCCGCTGAAACCTATCAGTACGGGTTCTGGATAACTGAAGTCTTATCTCACCTTCGGGCAATTTGAGTCGATTGCGAAAGAGTAGTACTTGGGGGTGGTCATACCCGACCACGTTGTCGTCAGCGTACCCCAAGTCAAAAGTCAGCAGCGAGGACTGTTCGGGAGCCAATGGTTCCGGAGACGGTAGACCGGCTCTCTTAAAAGGATTGTCCTGAAAAGAAATCCCCAGAAGCCGGGGGTGCGAAGTAAACCGCCGTTCCAGTTGGTAACCCAATTCCCCTTCAAATAGCTTCTTATAGTAGGAATAGCTCAATGGGTACCGGTCGGGGGCACGAGCCACGCTGCTGTATGGACGGTTGCTGTAGAACACGAGATATTCAGAATGCGAGAGCCGCTTGGCAAGCTCGTCCATCTTCTCCCGGTTGTCCGGTTGGTTGTACACCGGAAATTGCCAGACATCGTAGGCGTACAGATCAGGGACAAACTCGTCCCAATGATTATCGCTGACAATGCTGGTGCCGTAGGTGACGTTCTCTTTGATCCACTCGGAGGCCTCCACCGCCGGGTGGCCTTTGGCGTAGACGTTCTGGAAGGCCAAGGCGTAGAAGGCGGTAGACACTACCACCACTCCTAATAAGAGCCAAGCCATCCTGGTTGATTGGGCCCGCAGCCATCCCATCATCGGAAAGCTGAACGACGTGTCTCTGACGACCGTCGGGCGGCTTCGAACGTAGGAGACCCGGCGGGCAAAGTCCACCGTCCAGAGGAGCATCCGCGCCCCCATCAATATCAGGAAAGGGGTGAGGGGAATCATATAGCGCTGGAAATGTACTTCGAAGCTCTCTAAAAATATAAAAGTGGGGACCACCCAGGCAAGCACCAGCAGGTCGGCCCGGAGATGACGCCGTTGGGTCAGAGCCAGGATTGCGGTGAACGGGACCGCTAACCAGGCGATTAACCCCAAGGGCAGACCCAATCCCCAAAGAGCCACCTGCTTGATTTGGTAGATAAATGCCGGTGTGTCGATGTACTGGATGGTGAAAGGAAGCGTTCCCGCCTCCCGAGCCATATCTACTTGACTCCCTATCCCATCAAAGAAAGCGTTGTAGTCCAATAATGCGTAGGGTGCAGATATGATGAGGACAACCACGGCTATAACGGCAGCCAATGCAGCTTGACCATACATCGGCAAAGTCGACCGGGGAGTGATGCGCGCCCAGCGTCCGTCAACCGAATCCAACAACGTATAGAAATAGGCCAATGCCAGGGGCAGCAGCAGCGGCAGGATGTTGACCTTGGGCGCCAGTGCCATACCCACGAAGAGGCCTAGAAGAGCCGAGTCCCGCAATCGGCGGCGCTCCACCATCCGCAACATCGCCCAGAAACTTGCCAAAGTGAGCAGGACTGAAAATGTTTCCGGACGGTAGAAATGACTGTTCTGCACATGTATCACCGCCAGAGCCGCCAGTCCGGCGGCCAACAACCCCACACCCTGGCCGTACATGCGCCGGCCCACCAGGAAAAGTAGGAACACCGAACCCACGTCGGCCAGGGCGGAGAGGGGGCGTCCAACATAGCGCATATCCAGGGCCGAGATATCGGTGAACAGCTCCACTATGGACCGGCCAATCACCATGACATAGATAAGGATGCTGCCCAAGGGGAACCAGTGAGGGTTCAGCGGACTGCGCTCAGCGTCGAAGAAAACGCTGGGACTGGGGATGCCAGCAACAGTTTCAGGGTATTGTTGTAGGTAGCCGCACCGGCTGGAGCCCCGTGCTTCGGTCAGAACATCGTACATACATCCCGCCCGCATGTAGATGTCGCGTTCGTCCGGGTGAAACAGGTGCCCGTCGTCCCAGTTAACCCCATGCAAACGCAGGCCTAGGGCAACCAGGAGAATCAACGCCAGGACAAAGAGGACCCAAGGCGCCCGGTGGGTGCGGTTGACGGGAGGTCTCAAAACTCTAGCACTACTTGGCAGAGCACGCCAAGGCAATGAGATGAGGAATGGCTTGGGTTAGAACGGGCCAATGAGAGCCCCCTAAAAGGGTTCGCGGGGAAGAGGCTGGCAACCCATCAGCGCCGGTGCCAGCCCTTTCTGGATGTACGAAGTCCGGAGGGACTTAGATGCCTTTTTCGCTGATTAACGCACAGAGGTCGGCGGTGCGGCAGGAGTAACCCCACTCATTGTCGTACCAACCCATGACTTTAATCATCCGGTTCTGCATGACCATGGTCGCAAGACCGTCGATGATGCAGCTATGGGGATTTCCCCTGAAGTCGGAGCTTACCAGAGGCTCGTCCGTGTAGTCCAAGATACCCTTCATCTTCCCAGAGGCGGCTTCCTGATACGCAGCGTTAATCTCTTCCACCGTAACATCTCGAGACACCGTGGCGACGAAATCGGTGATGGAGCCGGTGATGGTCGGGACGCGGAAAGCTATGCCGTCCAGCTTTCCGTTCAACTCCGGTAGAACCAGTCCCACCGCACGGGCAGCCCCTGTTGATGTCGGAATGATGTTGGCGGCGGCAGCCCTGGCGCGGCGCAGGTCGGAGTGGCGCTGATCCAGGATAGCTTGGTCATTGGTATAGGAGTGGATGGTGGACATTACACCATGCTCCACTCCGAAAGAATCGTTGATTACTTTGACCATGGTGGCGAAACAGTTGGTGGTGCATGAGGCATTGGAGATTATATTGTGGCTGGCGCTGTCGTACAGGTGTTCGTTGACTCCCAGAACCACGGTCAGGTCTTCGCCGCGGGCCGGCGCTGAGATAACGACTTTCTGAGCGCCGCCCTTCAAGTGTCCGCCGGCTTTCTCAGCGTCGGTGAAGATCCCGGTGGATTCAATCACGATGTCGACGCCCATCTCCGACCAAGGAATCTGTGCCGGATCGCGCTCGGAGAAAACCCGGATGCTCTTGCCGTCGACCAGCAAGTCGTTGCCGTTGGCTTCCACGTCCCCAGGGTATGCTCCATACGTCGTATCGTATTTGAGTAGATGGGCATTGGTCTTGGCGTCGGTTAAGTCGTTCACCGCCGCTATTTCCAACGTGCCCGGATGCCTCGCGTTGGTGGCTCGCAGGACCAAGCGTCCGATTCTACCGAATCCGTTGATTCCAACTCGAGTCGTCAATTCCCACCTCCGCAATTTTGGCGATTCCGCAGGTCTCGGAGCATTATGGCCTGTGGCACATCCGCCCCGCCCCGCTGGCCCGTATATAATACCTGCTAATCGATGGGTTGGGAAGTTGAAGACGTGCCTGATTTGTGTATGGGTAGAGTCCGGCGCTGCACTCCGATATAATCTGTTCGGACAAGTTTACGAGGGCAAGCTTGGCCAATGTTGCCGCATCGAAAAGATCGACGACAATCAAGCTTGAATCCTTACCTGACCAGCCTAGATTCGTAGTCGCGAGATTCATCAGATAGGAGGGCCAAGATGGCATTGCAGCAAGTCACCAGTAACGTATACGCGGACACCGGCCGCATGGGTTGTAACTTCGGGTTCCTTGTCACGTCCGACGGAGTGGTCATGTTCGACAGTCCCCACCGCCCGACCGACGCCATGGAGCTGAAGGCGGAGATCGCAAAGCATGGAGAGCTGCGTTACATCATCAACACTGAACCCCACGGCGATCACTGGACCGGGAACTCGTTCTTCGATGCGCCGGTTATCGCCCAAGAAGGGGTGCGACGGCGCATCCAGGAAACCGACATGGGACCGCACATCGCGAGGGTTTCCGGCTTCGGACCCGACGAGCCTAAGTTGATGGAGGGCTACACTCCGAACCTTCCGGTTATCACTTTCAAGAACGGCATGACCCTGAACGTTGGCGATCACACCATCGAGATGATTCACATGCCCGGCCACACCGCTTACCAGGCCGCCATCTGCATCAAAGAGGAAGGTGTGGTCTGGACCAGCGACAACATCTTCAACAAGGTCCAAACCTATATCCAGGAAGCCAGCCCCGACGAGTGGCTGACGACGATCGAGTCCCTGCGCCGGTTGGACGAGGAGATCTTCGTGCCGGGTCACGGCTTGCTGTGCGACAAAGGTTACTTGGACGAACAGGGTTCCTACATCCAAGAGTGGAAAGACTACGTTTGGAATGCAGTTGAGCGGGGAGTAACCAAAGAAGACGCGATCTACAGCCTCACCGATAAAATCACCCGCTATCCCATGGAGTCCCCCCATCAGGACAACCCTGCAGTTAACCGGATGAACGTGGCCAACATCTACGACTTCCTAACCAACAACTGGAAGCCGTCCAACCCCCAGAACCCGCCCGCCAGATAGGGAGG
>CAXEOX010000061.1:0-17938 GCA_963997925.1 uncultured bacterium | reverse complement strand
CCCCTGGAGGGACTCGAACCCCCGACGCGCGACTTAGGACGCCGCCGCTCTATCCTCTGAGCTACAGGGGCATTATGGTGGAGATAGAGGGACTCGAACCCTCGGCCTCGGCATTGCGAACGCCGCGCTCTCCCAACTGAGCTATATCCCCAGGCCTTGGCCCTTCCCAGGGCCGCGATGCCGAGGGGCTCCCCAGCGTCGCGCGACCTCGAAATTTCTGCCCCGAGAGACGGAATTCCTGTAGGTCTATCTCAAATCGTAAGTCCGCTGCCAGTCTACTGTCAAGTTGCGCCAGGGCCTCTGATCTGGTTCTTGCGACCGTGATGACATAGGGCGTACCGCTCCGGCGGGGGCGAACAGCGTCCGGTGGCTAATACTTGAACTCTTCGCGGACCGGGCTGAAGATGTCCAACGCCACGGCCGCGACATCGCCGCACTTGGCGTAGTGCTCCACGGCACCGGGAATGATGTACATGTCGCCGGGCTTGAGGAGCTTAACTTCGCCAGCGACTCCCATCTCCAACTCTCCCTCAACCAACATGCCCGCCTGTTCGTGAGTGTGAGTGTGGGTTGGCACCTCCGAGTTCGCGTCGATCTCGACTAGAGACAAAAGGATGTTCTCTCCCCAGAATGTCCGGGTGCGGGCTCCGGGCACCAACGTCATCGGGTCCCGGTTTTCGGCGTCTACAAAGTAGGACATAGTTTTCTCCTGTTGGTTATCTTCGGATTGATCGGGTGACGATTAGGGAAGATTCACCTGATGGCATCGTGGATATACCTGTTAGACCTCGCCGGTTATTCTTCCCCTAGGTCCACCACATAGGACGGACTCTCTTCTCCGGTAATCTCCGGAACTCCTCCCGGTTGGAAGCCGCCGACCTCGCGTAGTAATAACCCAACCCATGCTCCGATGAGGCAAACGGACACCCATACCATCCAGGTGTATAGGGCCAGTTGCAGGTTCTGCCAGCTGGCGTCGACTTTGGCCCAGCTTAATAATCCTTGGGTAGCGACCACCAGCCCGCCGACAATCACGGCCTGAAAGACTCCGCTGTGGGGCCAGAGAAATCCTTGAACCACTCCCACCAATGCCAGCGACATCAATAGCCAGAACACCGCAAATGTGGAGCCTAGCTGGACGGTGGCGTTGGGGGCGAGAGGGTCGTCCAAGTCGGGAAGGAAGGCCACCAGCAACAGCAGCACCGCCGGTACGCTGTACGCCAGCAGCAAGCGGGACACAAAGCCCTGGGTACCGTTTCGGACCAAAGGTCCTAGAAACCCAGTGAAGTCTTCCATATCTGGCACGTAGCTTCCGGCGGAGCCGCTCAGAAGCAGCATGATGAAATAGGAGAGTAGGGAGAATGTCAGGGCGGCGGAGGGTTCATCGGAGAAACTGATGAAAATCAGGTTAAGACCGACGGCGGCCAACAGAGCTACGGCAATCAGCAAATGGTGCAACGGGAGTCTCCAGCGCCCAAGTCTACCGGAATCATGGGTAGTGTAACAGCTACAGGTGCGCCATTCCGGCTAAGCCTGGGGTCCATCGAAGCTCCACTTCTAAATGGTAATCTCCTTTCTTCTTGCCTACTGGATTCCCGTCTGCACGGGAATGATGAGAGTTAATGCCAAATCCCGTCATTCGGTCGAAGGCCGGAACCTATTGGACGTCTCGGGTGTGAGTGCGACTGGATATCCGACGGCAGATATCTGAGTGCTGGAAGGGTTTACGTGAACGCGAACCGACGCTCGTTCATGCTGACGAATCGGTTGCCTCTGCCCAGTACGACGTGGTCCAGCAGTTCGATGCCCAGAAGTTTGCCCGTTGAGATAAGTTCGTTGGTGATGTCCACGTCTTGGGAACTGGGCGCAGGGTCTCCCGACGGGTGGTTATGCACGACGATTATCGACGGCGCATTCGCCTGTACGGCTGGGCGGAAAACCTCGGCCGCCCGGACCACCGAACTGTTGACGTTGCCGACGTAGATCTCTTGGATTCCCAGCACTTCGTTTCGGGTATTGAGCAGCAGAATCCTCAAGTGCTCCTGGTCCAAGACCGACATCTCCGCCAGAAGCAGGTTAGCCACGTCTTGGGGCGAGTTAATCACCGCCCGCTCTTGGGGCGCCAGGGAGACGAAACGCCGCCCCAATTCCAATGCCGCCATCAACTGGCTGGTCTTAGCCTCGCTTAGACCTCTCTCCGCGCACAATTCGGAGAAACTTACCCTCCCCAATCCGGCAAGTCCGTCGAAACGGGCCAGCAGACGTGAGGAGACGGCTAACACGTTTTCACCCTGCAAACCGGTGCGCAGCAGAATGGCGATAAGCTCGGTATTGCTCAATGACTTGGGTCCGAATTCCCTCAACCGCTCCCGGGGACGCTCCCCTTGGGGCAGGTCTCGTATCGTTGGCTGGTATTGAGTGGCGGCTTCGACGACCATGGTCACTCCAACCCGGTTGATTATCGGCAAATCATACTACCTTGGAAAATTATTCTAAAGCAGCTATTTTCAGTGGAATGTCAGTACAACCCAGACGCTCGGTGATTGATGATAGGATGGTCCGGCTGCCTGCGTAGTCGCCACTTCTAAGTGGGGAGCCGTTGGATATTAACCAGATAAATCAGATAGACGAACGAGAGATAAACGGTGATCGAGCGTATTTCCAAACGAATCTACTATGGCTGGCTGATTGTCGCGGCTTCCGGTGGCACGGAGTTCGCCAACGCAGCCTCGGCCATCGGGATCCTCACCATTTTCGTGAACCCTTTTACCGAGGAGTTTGGCTGGAGCCGCACGGAGATTTCCGCCGTCACCAGCTTGGGGGCCATCCTAGGCGCTTCCATGGCCCCGTTCTCCGGCCGACTTGTTGACCGGATAGGCTCCCGGTGGGTATTGACCTTGGGTGGGGCACTGGTGGCGCTGGCCTGCGTGTACCTGGCCTCGATTCATACCCTGCTGGGATTCTATGTGGGCTTTACCATCGTCAGAATATCAGACCAGGGATTGATTAAGATCGGCGCCGCGCCGACGGTGGGGAAATGGTTCCAGCGCTACCGGGGCAGGGCCATCGCCCTGGTTTTTTTCTCCGGCTCGGCGGGAATAATGGTGATGGCTCCGGTGGTCCAGTTGGCGATAAGCGCTTGGGGATGGCGGGCGGCTTGGCTTCTGTTGGCGGCGGTGATGGCCGTACTGGGCGTCGTACCCAGCTTCGCATTGATCAGACGACAGCCCGAGGACCACGGCCTGGTGCTGGACGGTAGTCCGGGGCCTGTAGCGGCCGATACCTCCGCCGTGAACCGGGACGAAAATGCCAACCGATGGACCTTGCGGCAAGTCGTGGCCACGCCGTCCTTCTGGCTCATTCTGGTTGCCCTGTTTCTAGCCAGCACTGCCGGTTCGGGAGTCACACTGCATCTCGTGCCCCATCTGACCCAACAGGGATTGAGCGTGGGAAAGGCGGTGGGAGTCATCAGCGTGATGTCCACGGCCAGCGCGGCGGGGATCCTGGTTCTGGGGTTCCTAGCGGAGAGGCTGCCGCCCCGCTTGTTGATGGCCTGCGTCTGCTTGACTACCTCTGTCGACATTGTTGTCTTGATGTTTGCCGACAGCTTGGCGGAGGCCTACTTGTTCGCTCTATTGCACGGGGTGGCATCGGGCGGACTGAATACCCTGGCTCCGATCCTGTGGGCCAGCTATTACGGTCGAGGAATCCTGGGGTCAATGCACGGGTTAAGCCGAGCCTCGCAGGTCGCCGGCTTCGCCCTGGGCCCCCTGATACTAGGCATCGCCTTCGACCGGTGGGGCCGCTACCAGGACGCGCTGATCTATTTAGCGGTCCTAGCCGTGATTAGCTTCGTCCTGGTGGCGCTCGCAAGAAGGCCGCGGGGGTTGGCGTCGAGGGTCTCAACTCCTACCTGAAGTTGAACTTGGAGTACTCCCCTTCCTCTTTGGTGATGAACTCAAGTAGAACGGTTTGGCCGCCCTTGTTGACTTCCAGTGCCCGCTTGATGGCCGGAACGATTTCCTCGGGGTCGGTGATTCTTTCGCTGTAAGCGCCCAGGGCCTGGGCGACGTCGGCAAAGTTTCCGCCAACCGACTTGAGTCCGTATTTCTCCACGGCCACCGGGAAGCGGTTGTTGTTGTAGATGGCCATGGTGGAGTTGTTGAGCACGATGGTGATGATCGGCAGCTCGGCGCGGACGGCAGTCTCCACGTCCATGCCCACCGATCCGAAGGCGAAGTCGCCCATGACGTTTATGACCTGCTTATCCGGCTCTGCCATCTTGGCACCCATGGCCAGGCCCAGGCTATATCCCAACTGGGTGGACTTGCCCCAACCGATGAACGACCTGGGTGCGCGGGCCTCCCAGAAGGGCACCATGTACTCGCGGGCGCTGCCCGATTCGTGGGTAACGATGGTGTTGTCCAAGTCCACGGTGTGCATCATGTCCCAAACTACGCGGTAGGGGTTGATTGGCGTTTCGTTGGAAGTGAGCTTGGGCATCCACTGGTCAAGCCATTCCTGCTTCCCAGATTTAATCTCATCCACCAACTCTTGGTTGGCGGGACGCCCTTGGGTGCCGGACTGAAGCTTCAATTCTTCTAGCAGTTGGTTCAGCACCAGCTTGGCGTCGCCCACCACCGCATGATGGGACTTCATGTCGTTGTTGATGTCGTTTTCGTCGTTGGTCGAGTGGATGATTACTTTGCCTGGAGGCATCTGCACGCCGAAGTTGGTCTTGCCGAAGCTAACGCCGATGCCGAACACCACGTCGGCCCGAGTCAGATGCCGGTGAACGCCCAAAGTGGTGCTGGGACCGCCGCAGCCCACGAAGAGGGGATGGTTCTCCGGGAAGGCGCTCTTGCCTCCCAGGGTAGTCATTACCGGCGCCTGTAGGAATTCAGCCACTTTGATTAACTCGTCAGTAGCCTCGGCGTACATAACCCCCTGACCGGCGTCGATGATTGGGTCTTTGGCGGCCAGCAATGCCTGGGCGGCCCGGCGGACCGCCTCGGGGTCACCGGCGCTGCGTACTCTCGGCGGTGGCTCGTAATCGAAGTCTAGTTCACTTACTTCTTCCGCCCCGACGTCCTGAGGAATCTCCAGCAGCACGGGGCCGGGCTTGCCGCTGCGAAGCTTCTGAAAGGCCCGGCGCATCACCTCAGAGATGCTTCGGGTGGAACTGATTTGAGTTGACCATTTAGTGACGGTTTCGTAGCTACGAGCGGGACTGAAAGTGGGGGCCACTCCCAGACGGTCCCGGGCTGCAGCGGCGGGAAGCAATAGAATGGGTACGGAGTCGGCGTAGGCTTGGGCCACGCCGCCAAAAGCGTTTTCAGCTCCGGGCCCGTTCTGCATCAAGAATATGCCGGTGCGCTTGCCGTTGGTCACGCGGGCAAATCCGTCGGCCATGTGGACGCCGGTGGATTCTTGGCGAAATACGATGGGGCGGATGCCGGCTATAGCCGCCGCTTCGATGAGGGGGTTTGAGGGAATGCAGGCGAGGAAGTCGATTCCCTCCATCTTAAGTACATTGGCAATAGCGGTGTTGCCGTCCATATCACTCTCCTGTCTATTGGTGGCGTTTGGGCTGGGATCAGACATCTGGCCTAACGCCAGCTAAGTTTAGGTTGGGCCGTCAGCAGTGTCAACTTCGCGGTGCAATCAAAAAGAACCGGATGGAAACCGGGCGTTGTATATTCTCCGTGTACTCTGTGTCTCGGTGGCTAAGCATGTCCGCCGAGCTCAACACCCCAGGAAACGATGTTCTCCGGCGTAATCTTAATCACCGGGTTCAGGGTGATGTCCATTTCCCGGTACTGTCGGTACTTTTCCCGTAGCAGGGCTACGGCGATTGTCTGCTCCTGACCTTCCATCACCAGATCCGCTCGGCCGGAAACCATGATGTACCAGAGGTTGCCCCAGTCCTCTTCGTAGTGGTCAACCAACAGAGTTGCCTGGGGGTTGGCCAGTATGTTCTTGACCCGCCGCAGCCTGGTCAGGGCGGTCCGTTTGGGTTTCTGGTCCAGAACCGAGTAGATATACCGGCCATCAGTCGAGAAGCAAACCGGAATCACGTGGGGACGGGCATTCTTGTCGGCGGTGGCCAGGTGGCCGACCCGTGCCGACGTCAACGACTCTAACTGACGATCTGAAAACTCAGCCAATGGTTATCCCCTTATCGATTTCTTCGCCGGAGTATACGCCTACTTTGCCCAGGGTGGAGATGGCGTTATCCATTGCGCGAACTTGATTGTGTGATATCATTATGATATCAATAAATGATAAGTGTGATAGCACGCAACAACGTTTAACTCGGAGAATTAAAGAACGATATGGCCATAGACTTTCATGACATCGCCGACGCTTCAAAGAAAGCATTGAACCTGGTGGACGACGCGGAGCGCCGCCGCTTTGTTGAGCAGTTCTTGGACAGCACCGGACCCTTAGTGGAAGCGGAGGCTCGAAACGCGTTCCAGAACCTCTTGGACGAGATAAATGACCAGCTTGCGCCACACGCCCGTATCCGCCTGATTCAAGAGGGTACCCGGCTGTCGGCAGAAGTGGTCACCCTCGGTGAAGAAAGAAGGCGCGGATGGACGCTTCATCTTGATAGCGACACTATCTCCAAAGTCCTTGTTCGGATGCCATCCAACGTCAAAGACCGCGCAACCGAGTCGGCTCAGAAGGCTGGTGTGTCGCTGAATAGTTGGACCGTGGACATTCTCGAGCGCGCTCTTGATAATCTCCGCCAACGCCAAAGCGGAACAGAGGATTCAGAAGGCGGAGCCGATGGCGGAGAAGAGAGGTCTGAAGACAGGCCCGGGGAATAGCGGATGCCTGAGAGATGACTCTATTCGCCGGGGAGGGGGCTGCTTTCGGGAGGACGAGCGAGAACCCTAGTTTGCTGACGGGGCTTTGGGGAGGCTAAATCTCCGAGCCAAAGGCCATGGGGTCTTCCATAAACTCGATGTTTTCCAACTCGGTGCGGGCTGCCTCTTCCAACACAGCGTCGCCGTCTTTAGCGCAATTGACTAGGACCTTCTTGGCCAGCGGTCCGCCGATCTTTCCCAGGGCGCTGATTCCCGCCAGTTGCACTTGGGTGTCGTCATCCTCAAGTAACGCGACCAAGTGAGGCACGGCGTCCTCTTCGCCCAACTCGCCGCAGGCATGGGCCGATTCGTAGCGGATGGACGGCTCTGCGTTCCTCATCTCCTTGATAAGCACGGGTAGCATGCTAACTTCACCGGTGCGGCCCATGGCGTAGATGGAGCTGCATTTCAGCAACAGGTCGTCGCCCTTGTAGGCGGTGGTGACCAATCTTCGTATGTCGGGGGTATTGAACGGGGCGACTGCTTCGAGGCTTCGACGTATCACTTCCGATGGTTGGGCGGGGTCCTTGAGGATGGTCATGAGGCTTTCCAGGATGGAGTCACCGTCCTTGGCAAGCAGCTTCCCTTCTTGAACCAAGGCCGGGAACTTCCCCAAGGCCACGGCCGCCACCGCCCTTACTTGGGGGCTCTTGTCTGAGTGCAAGACCTGGATAAGACCGGGAATGATAGCCCGGTCTTCATCTTCCCAAAGGCCTTCTATGGCCTTCTCCAGTACCTCTTCATCCTTATCTCTCAAGCACATCCTGAAGACGGCGGAAAAGTCTAATTCGGAGCTATCCTCAGCCAGTTCGGCCATGGTCGCGATGATCCAGCGCTGATTCTCAACGGTGAAACCGAACCATGCCCGAGCGAAAACGATGAGTTCTTCAGGTAGAAGACCGGAAGCCTCGACGAAGTCGGCCACGTCTACTTCGTCTGGGTCTTCGGTTAAGGCTTCGAGGAAGCTTTCTAAAGACATGGCTGGTGCTTACCCACGGATTCCGGGCAGCGATT
Source organism: uncultured bacterium (assembly GCA_963997925.1). Classification (GTDB taxonomy): domain Bacteria; phylum Chloroflexota; class Dehalococcoidia; order Lucifugimonadales; family UBA3495; genus UBA11650. The sequence continues at coordinate 10,052 of CAXEOX010000061.1, read as the reverse complement.
GAGGTGATGTATGTATTCCGGCGCAGGTCATGTCTATTTTGCTGCTAGAGGCCGAGAGCCGCCAGCGCTCTGCAAGAATCAAGCAAAGGCCAGCGGATTGTCGGCGGATAATAAATTATAGCATAAGGTCGTCGGTCAACACCCCAAGATATCGCAAGGTTTATGCAATCCGGATGACCGAAGAGATCCTTGGATGTCTGGTGCCGTTTCTCGATCAGGCGAGTTTTAAATCGTGAATAGTTTCGGGCAGAAGTTCGACTAGGTCCGAAGCGATGGAGCCAGTGTCCCCGATCCTATCCCGCACCGCCTCACCGGCCAATCCATGGATGAACACGCCACAACTGGCGGCCAAGTCTAGGGGTAACCCTTGGGCTATCAGTCCGGCGATTATCCCAGCCAGAACGTCTCCGGTGCCTCCCGACGCCAAACCTGGATTGGCGAAGGGGGATACCCTCACCATTCCCCCGGGTTCCGCGATCAAGGTATGTGCCCCCTTCAGAACCACCGTGGCGTTCCAATGGCGGGACCAATGCCGAGCCGAGTTGATCCGGTCTCCTTGAATCTCCGCAGTAGATAATCCGGTCAGCGTCGCCATCTCTCCGGGGTGTGGGGTCAAGACCACCGGCGCTGCTAACCTGCGCCACCACTCGTCCAATCCGGACAGGTTGTTGAGACCGTCGGCGTCGATCACCATGGGCAGCGAAGGCGGCGATTCGCCAAGCAATAGCCGCTCCAGGAAGTCTCTTGTTCCTGGGGTCGAACCCATCCCGCAGCCAGCCAGCATCACGTTGTATCGGTCCAGGTCGTTCCGGAGCGCGTGCGAAGCTTTGGGATGAAACCTGCCTTCTCGGTCGTCGGCCAGAGGGAAGTGAATAACTTCCGTCAGCTTGCTGGCGGCGATGGGGTAAACACCGCTGGGTGAGGCCAGAGTAGTCAACCCGGCGCCAGTGCGCACCGCCGCTTGCGATGCCAGAGACGCCGCACCTACGTAATTACGCGAGCCTGCTACGACCAAAACGTGTCCAAAAGTCCCTTTGTGGGAGTTTAGAGGACGGGCGGGCAGGCATTCGCCAACCCAGTCCGGCGTCATCAGCTCCAGGTCGATCTCAGATTCTTCCGGTAGGCCCGGCGGTATGCCGATGCCAACCACTTCCAATCGTCCGATTTTTTCAGCGCCGGGGAATCCTATCAGACCAACTTGGGGGTACCCCAGCGCTACCGTGACATCCATAGTGGGGCAAGCCGGATCCACCTCGCCGGTGTCGGGATTCAATCCGGTGGGCAGGTCCATCGCCATCAGCGACGGACGGCGTGGAGACTGGCGGCAGGCGTCTAATCGAGATACGACGGCTTGTACCGCACCGGTCAAGGGGCGGGATCTTCCGGTTCCCAGTATCGCGTCGATAACCAGGTGGCTACGCCCAATCAAGCCGTCTAGCGCAGCAAGTTCCGGGTCTTGGTCAACTCCGGTGACGGTGACACCATACGCGCGCGCCGGTTCCATCTTGGGGTCCGGGTCCGGACGGCCGGTCACCAGGTAGGCGGTCACGTTGGCCCCCCAGCGGCTCAGATGGCGCGTCGCCACCAGGCCGTCGGCTCCGTTGTTACCCGGTCCCACCAGCACCAGCACTCGCTTGCCTGCCGTGCCGCCCATCTCTGTTCGAGCGGCCTCGGCCACCGCAAGCCCGGCGTTTTCCATCAGAGTGTCTAGGCTGCTGACCCCGTTGCGCACGGCGGCAAGCTCCAGACCCACCATCTGATCCACCGTAACGACCTTCATTCCGAGTCTTCTCTGCGGACCACCACGAAGGCTACGGCGTATTCCCGGGAGTGGGAGAGACTGATGGAGATTTCTTTGACCGCCAATCGTTGGGCCCGGCTTGCTCCTCTTTTGTGCAACTTGATGGCGGGCGCTCCGCTGTCGTGCCGGACAACTTCTATGTCCTTCCAACCGACGCCACGCACTCCCGTGCCCAGGGCTTTCATGGTGGCTTCTTTGGCGGCGAACCGCGCCGCCAGATTGGATGCCCGTCCCCGACAATACTCAATCTCGCCGGGCGTGAATACCCGATTCAGGAAACGTTGGCCGTATCGCTCCAGCACCTGGCGCACCCGGTCGATCTCGATGATGTCAACGCCGGTGGAAAGCATCAGATTCGATTAGCTCCATCACATCGACTGTGCTGTGGATAAAGGGAGTGGATCGAAGACAGATATGGAGTGCTGCCGGGCTAGGCATCTCCAGACCGGCCTAACATCGTTGCGGGGGACCTTTGACGGTCGCAAAGTCCGTTGTTAGCCCAGTCCGTTACGCCCCTGCAGGCTCAGGTTGTCCAGAATCTTGGAAACCGAATAGCTGCGGTTCAGAACGTAGAAATGGATTCCCGGAACGCCGCTGTCCCAAAGCTCCTCAACCTGCTTGGTGGCGTGTTCGATACCAAGAGCCCTTGCCCCTTGGTCGTCGTCGGCGAACTTGTCTAGCTGGCGGTCCAAGTCTGCCGGTATGCTGGCGCCGCACATCGTGGAGAACCGGCGGATCTGGGGGGCGCTCAAGATGGGAAGCAGCCCCGGTATGATGGGAACATCGATCCCGGCGCTTTTTGCCCGGTTCAGAAATTCGAAGAAATCGTTGTTGTCGAAAAAGAGCTGAGTGATCAGGAATTCGGCGCCTTTGTCCACTTTTTGCTTGACGTATTCCAAGTCGGAATTAAGGTTGGGAGACTCCGTGTGACCTTCGGGGTAGCAAGCAGCGGCGACGCCCATCTGAAAGTTGCCTTGTATATGCTCGATCAACTCTGTGGCGTGCTGGAATCCCCCTGGGGTGGGCACGAAATCGGTCTCTCCCCTGGGGGGATCTCCCCGCAGCGCGATAATGTTTTCTATCCCGGTCTGGTCCAACCGCTCCAAGACGGAGTGAATCTCCTCCTTGCTCTGGCCGACGCAGGTTAGGTGGGCCATCACCTCAAGCTCGGATTGTTCCTTTAACTCCGAGGTGATGCGCTCCGTGAAAGCGCGAGTAGAACCTCCGGCACCATAGGTGACCGACACGAAATCAGGCTTGTATGCCTTTAATCGGTCGGCGGCGCTAAACACATCTGGGATTCCTTCCTCGGTCCTGGGAGGAAAGAACTCGCATGAGATGGTCCGGGTGTTATTCAGGATGTCTTTAATCTTCACAGACAATTACCGTTCTTGATATTTGGGACGCTGGTTGGGAGTTAATCTTGTTGGGTCCCTACTCCCATGCTACCAGACATCGGCGGTCTGGGCACGCGATCATAGAATCGGCCCGATTCACTGTCGAATAGATGCGCCTAGAACTGGGGTTGACGCTTCTCCTTGAAGGCTTGGATGCCCTCTTTGGGATGGCTGTGGGTGGTGCTGTATTCAACGAAAGAGGCGCTTTCCAGGGCGATGCCCTCTCTTAACGGGAGGTCGTTGCCCCGCCGGGTGACTGATTTTATCCAGCCCAATCCCGGCCGGCTCTTGGACCGCAGCGGTGCGATCAGTTCCTCCAGTTCCTGGTCCAGGGAATCTGCAGGTACGGCCCGTAGAACAAGTCCCCAATCGGCGGCTTCGGCGCCGGACAACCATTTCCCGGTGGTCAGAAGCTCCATCGCCCGCTGCATGCCGATGCGCCTGGGTAGGCGCTGGGTGGAGCCGAAGCCGGGCATCAAGCCGAAGTTGGCATGCTGGTCGCCGATGCGAGCGTCTTCCGCAGCTATGGTCATGTCGCAGGCCAGCATCAGTTCCATTCCTCCGGCAAGAGCGAAGCCGTGGACCACCGATATCACCGGAATGGGAAGTTCCTCTAGTTGTAAGAAGCAATCGTTGAGCTTCTTGATGTAGGGTGTTAGTTGACTGGCATCGTTAAACGCCGATTCGAAAAAAATGAGATCTGCGCCGGAGCAGAATGCTCGGCCCTCGCCCCGTACCACCAATGCTTTAACGCCTTCGTTTTTCGCTACGTCGGCAATCGCGCCGGAAAGCTCTTCCGCCATCTCCGTATTCAAAGCGTTGAGGGCATCAGGGCGGTTCAGCCGGATCGTGGCTACACCGTTCTCAATCTCCAACTTGATGTTGGTATACTCCACCGGAGTCCTCCAGCAGTTCGTAAATAGTTAAATCAAATATACCAGACTGCCGCCCGCCGGGTTCACGGGTTAAGTAGAGGCGAATCAGCCGGCCTTCCGGGGAGTCGAGACCCATGGCTAAACAACCGGGGCCGATGAACAACTTTCCGGTGAAAGTTCAGCCCAAAGCCTCCAGGGACCAAGTGGTGGGGTATCGGGACGGCGTTCTTCAGTTGAGGGTGACCGCTCCCCCGGATAAGGGCCGCGCCAACGCAGCGGTGGTGGCCTTGCTGGCCGATGCCTTGGGCGTGGCGAAATCCCGGGTGCGCATCGTTCGCGGACAGAGTTCCCGGGATAAGGTGCTGACGGTGGAGTCCCTGACTCCGGAGGATGTCCGTGGGATACTCGAGACTGGGGTTGATTGAGCGAAGGACCGGCCCAGCTAACGGCCCACTCTGTCTTGAATTGGGCTTGCGGGCGGGTCTGGTTTGGGAATCGGCCTGCAAGTATAATAGTCGCAAAGTGAGGCTCGGGTTCACTGCGCCTTCTTCGGTCTCCGACGCCTCAGAGCGTTGAGAGATGCCGCAGAAAAATCTATGCCGGAGTAGTCGGTTTGGGATATTTAAACTTTAGTTGGGTGCTTGAGGGCTCATTGGCCGGGGCGGAGGGCCCCAAGAACCGCCGGGATCTGATGTTCCTGAAGCTTCAGGACATCACAGCGGTGATTCGGATGGAAGAGCAGACCATCTCCGGAGAATCGATGGAGATGGCGGATCTCTACGAACCGGTGCCCGATTTCAATCCGCCCAAGTTGGAACAGATCGAGCGCATGGTTAAGTGGATCGACGAGCAGATAGAAACTTGGGAGCACCCGGTTGTCGTTACCTGCCAGGCTGGATTGGGGCGGACCGGTACGATTCTTGCTTGCTATCTGGTATACGTGGGCTACAAGCCGGAAAACGCCGTTAAGTTGGTCCGGGAACTGCGTCCCGGCTCGATAGAGTCCAAGGTGCAGGAAGAGGCCGTAACCGGCTTTAGCGAACACCTTAAAGCAGAAGAGCTGGAGAGAAGGAGAAAAGCGATTGAGGCGCTCGGCGGTAGATAACGCCGGAGCGCCCCGGATGCGCGGAGAGGGCTAGGCAACCAGTTTGGCGACTTCCCGTGCTGTTTCCTTGCTTTGACCTGGCTCCTGCGCTTCTACGTCCACTTGACGCCCGCACTGCAGGCACTTCAAGAACGTTCCATAAAGGTCCTCATCAAGAACCATATCTCCTTGGCATTTGCTGCATCCCTTGAAATAAAACATCCTGGTTACCCTTTGTTCCACTGATTCGCCTGGTATACCGGCGGTGTGTTCCTTATGTTTCCTTTGATGCCACTTCTCTCCCAGGGGTGCATCTGCTATATTCAAAATACGGCGTGAACCTGTATGCACCGCCACCGGAGTTCGGTCCGCCACTTCGTCTCTTAGGAGTCTCAATATGTCCGAAGATCTGACACCGTTGAAAATCTCACCGAACGTTCTGGCGGATATCTACCGGGAAGCCCGCAGCGCCTTCCCCTACGAGTGTTGCGGTTGGCTTTCCGGCCCCAAGGACGGCGGCGAGGTTACAGTTGTGCGGGCATGTGAGAACGCCCAGGCCTTGGGGACCCATCCCACCGAGGCCCAACGCGGGGCCGAGACGGCCTACGTGATTACCGGCAAAGACCTGCTGTCCTTGAACCACACCCTGGAATCCGACACGCCGGCCAAGGTAATCTTCCACTCTCATCCCAACGGCAGGGCCTACCTTTCCCCGACCGACAGGGAAGTTGCTACAAGTCCTTGGGGGGACGGCCCGGCCTATCCGGTCCAGCAACTTGTGGTGGGCATAGATGGGGACCGTGTTGTTGAGGCCGCCCTATTCGCTTGGTCCGACGACGAAGGCGGCTTCGTGCAGATAGACCGATTCGACGGCGCTGATGTCTGATCCAGCCTCGGACTAGCTACCTTGCCGATTTTTCGAATCGTTCTACCCGTCCTTCTTTTCGTCGCTCTGGTCTTCCTCGCTTGCCAAGGCGAAATCGGTAAAGATCCCGGCGCGCCCCAAGCCCAAGAATCCAACAACAACCCGCGTCTCACTCCCGCTGGGACATCCATCCCATCTCCTTCCGTAGCTCCATCGGCGACCGCATCTCCGACAAACTCCGGGGCTCGGCGCGAGAGACCTCAAGCCGACCCCCCCGCCCCGGCCACCACCCAACGGCCTCTGCCCACTCCCAATCCCAGCAACACACCATGGGTTAAAGAGCGGCTGGACGCAGTGGTTGGGCTGTACGGTTTGTCGGAAGAGGGCGCTGCATTGGTGGGCAGTCTGGACCTGCGCCAGACCAGAGGGGATCCCGGATTCTTTGGCAGTTACGGCTTCAACTCTTGGGCGGGCGTCGGTGAGGCTAAACCCATCGGCGTGATGCACGAATTGGGACACTCTTATTGGGGCGGATTTCCCGTTGAAGGCTCACCCGAACTGAGTTGGGAACGTCCCAATAGCCAAGAACTATCCCCTGCGCTTCTGAGTTACCATGCGGACGTTCTAGCTTTCATGGCCCAACCTCCCGACGGCTTTGAAGTCTTGCGGCAACGCCTGCGCAACCTGCCCAAACTTTCCAGCGCCAACCCGGAACCGCTTATCCACAATCTGGAAGCCGACATGGTTTACAACACCGGCGGAGACTTGGCCTTGGTGCCGCCCATATTGCGCAGGTACTGGAGCCGGTTCCTCCAGCCAGGTTCCTTCGGCTCCTGGGAGAACGCCGTGGGATGGTTCCGCGGCCTTTCCCGGGATGACCGCTCGCTGGCTGGAAAGTTCCTGGGCTTCGAGCATCTGGACCTGCGTTCGTACAACGTCGCCGGTGGGCCGGACTTGGATAGTATCTCCCTGGAAAACTACCGGGAGATATTGGTTCGCGAAGAGAAACAGCGGCTATTCGATCTGGCCGACCAGTTCGATCTGCTGGTGGGTGACGCTCAGAAAGACGAGAATTTCGGCTTCTGGCGCGGCTACCTTCGCGACAAAGTGGACCTGCACCGTCGGCACCCCGAGTACATGGCCTCTCTGGAGTTGGAGCGAGCACTCGCCCTGGCCGAGGCGCTGAAGTTCACCGTTGATCTGGTCAGTCTGTCTCCGGTAGACCAGGCGTCAAGATTACGCCGGGAGCTTCCGAAGCAGCCCATCTTGATTAATTTCTTGCCCGCTCTCGAGAACGAAACTCTGCTGTTGATATTCGCCGACTCGGCGCCTTTGCCCGAGGGTCCCACTCTGCAGGCTACCGCCAGCTTCGTTGACCGCTTGAACCGCTTCGGGCGTGTTGTTGACCAGGTCATAACGGCGGGGCGGAGAAATCGTCCGCAAGGTGCGGCGGAGCTTGTGGGGTTCCTTGAGGATACCGGCTACGCACCTGAAGAGGACATAAAGCTGTTTTTTGAATTGTTCGGCGATTCCCATCGGGGAACCGCTACCGGTATCCTCCGGATCTCGGACAAAGACTCCTTCCGGCGGTCTATCGAAGTTGCTCCATTCCACCTGCGGTCATTGCTGACCGCGGATGAACTTCTACCCAAGTTGGGCATAGTCCCCAGTGCCGGCTTGGAAGAATTGGCGTTGGGCATCGCTATTCTGGTTGAAGAACCGTCGGGGAATTTCATCGTCGATGAGCCTTATCTGCTTGCTATGTATCGGGTTGTGGCGGCTCGGACTTCGGGAGACCCAGGCGAAATGACCGGGATTCTTGGTCAGGACTCCTTCCCCATGGAGGGTTTCATCATGGCCCAACCAGCCGCCGCAGTCGCAGTGATGCGTAGCGACAAGGAAGCGGCTCTTGCTATCGTGCGTCAAAGCGATGCCGTGGTATCCCCGCCGGCCCGAATCATGTACCGGTTGATTCACGCCGACCCTGACCTGGCAACGGACATGATGGTAGCCCTGGACGAACAAGGAGACACCGGACTGGTGGTGGAGTCCTTGGCCTACTTCGCTTACGACGAGGAGCGGTCCAAGTTGTTGTCCGGTCTGGCCGATGCCCTGGACCAAGACGGGAAGCTACTCCAGGGATTGCTCAAGCAAAAAGGATCAGATTGGCTAACGCAGCGGCTTGGGGAGGCTTTCTCCCTTCACGGCGGCGATGGCCCGGAGGATTTCCGCGCCCGGTACCGGTCGACGTTGGACGCAGCCACCGCCACACTGGGAGAGGCTGGCGAACGTGAGAACCTACAGAGGATTATCGAGTTGGCTGCTACGGGGAAAAAGTCCGAGCGTTAGCCGCAATCGTGACCGGGTCATTGCCAGCGCCCCCGACGCCTGCCACGGCTACTGCTCCGGCGATGTAAGCCAGGATCACCAAGGCCAGCACGGCTGCGACCAAGGGGGCTTTGAGCCGGTTGCGGGCTAGGATGACTACCAGAACCACTGCCATCAGTACGACGGCCATTCCCCCGGCTATGAAATGGGCTGGTTCGGTCTGGTTGCCCAGGATTCCTCCCCGGTAGAACGGATCGGCGAAGAACAGTATCGTTACGTTGAATGCGTTGCTGCCGAAGAGACCGGCCACGCCCAGGTCAGCCGCTCCCATCCGGGCGGCGGCGATGGCCGAGGACATCTCCGGCATGGTTGTAACCAAGGAGACGGCGATTATGCCAAGAGTGCTGGAGGCCACGCCGGTGATGTCGGCGATGCGGTCGGTGCTCCAGGCCAGGAAGAACCCGGCGATGACAACCCCCAAGGAAACGCCAAGGAACAACACCCAGGCGCGTTTGAGAGTCATGTCGCCCGCTTCCGGTTCGTCGCCACCGGAGTCTTGCTCCGCAGGTTTGGTGACATAGACCACCCGCATGCCTGCTAAAAACACGACGATCAGAAGCAGGGAAGACAATCCTATCTGCCAAAAAGCGATGTCCATCTTGATGGCGCCAAAGAGCACTGCCATTCCGGTCAACAGTATCGCCAGAGCAGCTAGGATGCCCTGCTCCGGAGCCACCTTATCCAGGAACTTCTTTCCCCCGAACATCAAAGCCACCAACGAAATGTTGAACATGTTGAGCATATTCGCGCCCATCACGTTCCCCACCGCCAGGGCTGGGTTGGGTGGGTCTAGGCGCACGGCGGAGATGTTGGTGGACAGTTCGGGTAAAGAGGTGGCCAATGCGACTAGGACGCTTCCCACGAACAACCGCCCCCAACCGGTGAGGCTGGCCAAGGCGTCGCCGTAGACGGCCAGACGGATGCCGAAAAATACCACCGAACCGGCGCTAATCAGGAAGACAATCACCGGGAGAGCAAGTTCACCTGCCATCTAACAACGTCCCTTCAGGTTTACGATTGCTGTGTGAGAGAAGCCCGCGGTCACTGGGACGATTCCAAGGCGTCGGCGATGCGTTGTCCCAGATACTTGGTGCCCACTGAGGCAGTTCCGGCGTCGGCGATGTCTCCCGTGCGGTGACCGGCTGACAGCACTTCATCGACAGCTTTTTCTACCGCCACGGCCTCTTCGCTGAGTCCCAGAGAGTAACGGAGCAACAGGGCGACGCTGAGGATGGAACCGATGGGGTTGGCTTTGTCCTGCCCGGCGATGTCCGGGGCTGTGCCGTGTATCGGCTCGTAGAACCCCTTGGTGCGCCTGCCTGCTATGGGAACTCCGGAGAGGCTGGCCGATGGAAGTAGGCCCATGGAGCCTGATAGTACCGAAGTCTCGTCGCTGAGAATATCCCCGAAAGTATTCTCGGCCACGATCACGTCGAACTCGGCCGGGCGCTGAATCAAGTGCATCGTGCAGGAGTCTACGAGGGCATGTTCCAATTCCACGTCGGGATATTCCGGGGCCAAACGGGTGGCTGTTTGCCGCCACAACCGGGAGCATTCCAGCACGTTGGCCTTGTCCACCGAGGTCAGCTTGTGACGGCGGCCCTGGGCCAGTTCGAAGCCGACTCTCAGGATTCTTTCTATC
>CAXEOX010000060.1:0-18149 GCA_963997925.1 uncultured bacterium | reverse complement strand
CGCCCTAACGAGACCGTTTCTTGGGGAACAGGTCGGGGAACTCGAACCCCGGAGTTGAGGGTACCAGCGGGCTCTTGGGCTCGGTAAACTCCTCGGGACTGGGCTGCGGGAAGTTGCGCGGCCGCGGATCTAGTTCCCGGTCTGCAGGCCACTCTCCCAGGTTTAATGGCACCTGTATAGTTTCGCCTTCCCGTATCACAGTTAGCGTCACTTCGTCGCCGGGCAGATGCAGGTTTAGCATGGATATCAGGCCTGCGACAGAAGTTACGTTTTTCCCATCCACCGCTATTATGATGTCTCCGTCGTTGCCGGGACGGCCTCGTTCCGCGAGACCGGACGCTATGAGACCCACTTTGTTCGCCGGACTGCCGTTCATCACCTGGGTGACGTATATGCCTTGGTCCACCGGCAGGTCCAAGGCCTCCACCAGCAACGGCTCCAACGAAGCGGCGCTGATGCCCAGCCAGGGGGGGCGAATAACCTTACTTTCCTTCAACCTGGGCAGCAGAGTCGTCAAGGTGTTTGTAGGGACGGCGAAGCCGATGCTGCCCCGGCCCAGATTCCGGGGGTTGAAGTCGTTGAGGGAAACCTGTATCGCGGTATTGATCCCGACCACGTGGCCTTGGCGGTTCAGTAACGGGCCGCCGGAATTGCCAGGATTGATTAACGCATCGGTTTGTAGCACACCTGAGATGGGACGGGAGAGGTCGCTGTTAAGGGTCCGATCCGTGCCGCTGATTACTCCCACCGTTATGGATCCGCCCAAACCGAAGGGGCTGCCGATGGCGATGGCCAGTTGGCCGGGACGCGTCTCGTTGGAGTCGCCCAGGGTCAACGGTTTGATGTCCTTGACCGCGTCGGAGCTTACCTTGAGCATAGCCAGGTCGTTGGCCGGGTTTGTGCCTAAAATCTCAGCTTCGACACTGGTTCCGTCTTCGAAGGATATCCGGATGCGGTCGGCGCCCTGAATCACGTGATTGTTGGTTACGATGTGCCCTTCTGAGTCGACCAAGAAGCCTGACCCGAAGCCCAAGCGGCCGAAGGAGTCTTCCACCTTGCGATCGATGTTGATGTCCACCACCGCCGGGATGGCCTGATCGTAGATGCCCTGGACCAATTGTTCGTCGAACAGGGCGGCGGAAGCGGAAGGCGTGACATTGTCCAGCCCCGGACCTTGCCAGGCAAAAATGACTACCATAATCACTGCCGCCGACAGTGAGATTATCGCCAGGGAGAAAGCTTTCGACACGCCGTACATAATATGTCTTCCTCGCTTGGGACGTTGGCCCCGGGGCTGGCCCCAGCCTTAGTTATATTAAAGTTGCTTGTAAAGGCCCTGTCAATCGCTGCCTGACAAACCGTTAGATGCGGAAAATCGGCTAAAGGCGTCCTAGGTTAGGTTATTGAGTAAATACGACGCGGTGGACGCTTCGGTTTTACTAATGGCAGGCTTGGTGCGACAACGTGTGAGGCCAAGCGAAGGGGCCGATGCCCGGAACGTGTGCTTCAGAGGGAGGCTAACGATCCGTCAGTCGTAAACTGTTAGGAACCGCCGCCACCCCCGACTGTGCCGGCAGCCCGCTTCGGTATGCGTATGAACGCCCATACGGCGGCCGCTGAGAACAATAGCGCTGAGGAATAGTAGAATACGGTTGCATAGCCGTAATGGGACACTACGAATCCCGCGACGATAGGCGCTGGCAGCGTCACCACCTGCTGAAACAGGGTCATGAAGCTTTGGGTGGTTCCCTGAACCTGCTCGGATGCCACGTCCAAAACTGCGGCAGTGGCGATGTTCCCGGTGCCGTAGAAAAACATGCCCATAGCCGCGATTATCAAGGCTAGTAAGAAGCCCCCGCCGGGCATGGGCAAAAGAAGATACAGTATTCCCATCGTGGCGAAGGACGGCAGCAATACGGTTTTGCGGCTGAATTTATCGGACAGTATTCCCATCAACGGCTGGGAGAAGATTCCCATGGCGTACAGCAGCGCCCAGTGAAATCCCAACCAGAAGGAGTCGTAGTTCATCTCTTCGGCGAGATATAGCGGCAGGAAGGTGGTCACGCTCAACCGGGCCATGCCGACGAAGCTGCTGGCAATCATCACCATGAAGACTGTGGGACGGGCAAATATGCCTTTGATTCCGGAGAAATAAGACCGTCGGGTCAAACCTCCTGGTCCTGCGGAGTAATGCTGGCGGACGGTGCGCCACATCAAGAACGCTAGAATCAACGCCGGGATCAGATGCCACTGGGCCAGATCTTTCCAGCCCACGACTAGGAGCATCGCTCCGATGCATAGAGGTCCGACACTGTCACCGATGCTGGCGCCGACCCCATGCAAGGCGATGGCGGTACCCCTGCGGTCTGAGAATTGCAATGACAGCGTGGACACCGACGAAGGGTGCCACAGAGCGGAGGCCGCTCCCAGCATCGTCAGAAACACCAGGACCCAGAAGTACGTCGGAGCGACGCTGGCGACGACGTAAGCGAGGCCACCCATCACCAGCGCGGAGCCAAGAATCGTGGCCTTGTGTTTGTTGAAAGCGTCAGCGGCGAAGCCCGACGGCAGGGTCAACAGCCCGCTGGCCCCCTGCTTGGCCGTCATCAGGCCGCCGACTTGGACCGCCGAAAGCCCCAGATCGGCCTTGATCATGGGTAGGAAAACCGGGAACATCTGCTGGTACCAGTGAATGACCGTGTGTCCGAAGGTCAGGGTACCAAGAAGGAATTTTCGCTCAGAATGGGGTTGCTTTACGTCGTCTAACGACACGAGAACTTCTGCCAATTCTTACGTCCTAATTCGGTTAGGAATCGGCGGTTTTGGCCGGTTCCTGACTATTGTCTTTATCACCATAATAAGCTTGGTCGGCTTGTTTCAAACCTGCCAGCCTTCCACCCTGCATCACCGTGCGGCGTTCGCTGGCCCAGCGTGCGGAGGCTTCAAGACCGGTCACGGTGCCTTGGAATTGGGGAAAACATAGCGGGCCATCAACTCGTAGCTATGGAGGACCTTTTCCCTGGAGGCCCAATCCGCTACGAGAATCATCAAGCCGCCGAACCCGCCGCTGATTTCCTGGAGCCGGTTGATGCCTTCTATGGCGTCGTCGGGCGTACCTACGATCCATAGGTGATATTCGGTCATATGCTCAACAATACCATCAAAGGGAACATCGGGCACCTCATTGCCCAATGTCTGGTCGAAGTATTCTGAGATTAACCGCGCTCCGCCAAGCCTGATGTCTTCGATGGCCTCGGCTCGGCTTTCGGCCAAGTGAACGGGAATGACCAGATGCCAGTCTTCCCTCCGCATGGTCTTGCCGTTCTCCGCCGCCGTCTCTTCGGCGATGGACCAAAGCTCCTGCAAGCTGGTGCGCCGCACCGTGTCACGAGGCAGGCTCAGGGATAGAATCGACGCGCCGTGACGCCCCGCCAGCCTGGGTCCGGCGGGCGATTGGGCCGAGGCGATAGCTATGGGCAGGTGGGGCTGCTGATAGGGACGAAGCTGAAGCATCGCCTCGTTCATCTCAAACCAGTCGCTCTTGTATGTGATCGGCTCGGTTTCAGTGAACAGGCGCATGATGATGTTCAGGGACTCGTCCATCATTTCCCTTTGACGCGCGGGGTCGATGCCCAGCATGACGGCATCGGAGGTTAATGCCCCCGGGCCGACTCCCAGGATGACCCGTCCCTTGGTGAGGTGGTCCAAAAGCACCATGCGGCTGGCCACCATGTAGGGGTGGTGGTAGGGGAGACTGATGACCCCGGTGCCCAGCCTGATGTTCCTGGTTCTCCCGGCGGCGGCGATGAATATCTCCGGCGATGAGATGGTCTCCCAGCCAGCGCTGTGGTGCTCGCCGATATATGCCTCGTCGTAACCCAGCGTGTCCAGCTATTCAATCAATTCCAGGTTCCGGTCCATGGCTAACGTTGGGTTCTCACCCACGCGATGGAAGGGCGCCATAAATACCCCAAACTTCATTCTTCCAGGATATTTCATACCAAAACCTCCCAATCGGTTTGGATCCAAGGTGCAAGTCGGTCCCGTGTTTTGATCAAACAATAAAACGGACCGGTTTGAATCCGTGAAGACAGCTTGCTCCGGTTCGCCAACCCAAGAGCAGGGCCGTATGCCCCGCCTTTTCCCGCCAAACGGACCATGGGGTGGTGGTGGTTTGGTTGGTGAAGTTCTACGAAGAAGGGCGGACGGTGTTCAGAGTAACGTTGATTGGAGGAGGAGTTGCGTCACCCCCATACTAGCCTTCCCCCATCAAGGGGGAAGGGACAGGGAAGCCAAGGAAGTGGGTAGGGTCTAGGTGCGGCGGTCTCGGGGACTTTGAAGGCCCTTAGCCGTCGGGTGCGCCGCCGCTGCGGTTGGGTCTGCGGGCGCGGCGTTGGTCCCGGTAGTTGGGGGCGGTGATTGGTTGCCAGTTCACCACGTTCATGTCCATCAGACGAGAACCGATGCGGGGCTTGGCCTCTTCCAGTTCGTCGATGCTGAAGGCGCTGGTGATTACCGTGGGTAGACGGGCTTCATGGCGGTGAACCACGATCTGGTACAGCTTCTCCTCGGCCCAAGCGGTGCTGGTCTCGGCGCCCAGGTCGTCAAATATCAGCAAGGGCACCGTCTTCAGTTGCTCGAATAATTCGTCGTAACGGATGGGGCTGTCCGGGCTGAACGTAGCCCTGAGGTGGTCCAAAAGCGTGGGGACAAAGGCGTAAAAAACCGGACGGTCCCGGCGCAGGCACTCCCCAGCGATGGCCACGGCCAAGTGGGTCTTCCCCGATCCTCTAGGTCCGTTGAACACCAGCCAGCCTTCGGGATCGGCGGCGAAGTTCTCGGCTGCGGATTTGGCGCGCTCTAACGATTCCCGATCGGTCCGTGTGGCGGTGCTGCCGCCGCCGGTGTCGAATGCGGCGAAGGTCATCCTCCGCTGCATCTCGCCGGGCAGGTCTCCGATGCTCCTGGCTAGGCGGGTGTTGTACTGGCCTAACTGGAATACTTTGGAGAAGTCCTGGACCGATTCGATCCGGGTCCGTAGCGACTCGTCCAGTTGTTGGAGGGGGCCACGCACGGTGATGACGGTGGGCAGCTCAAGGTTGAACCG
The DNA here is from genome assembly GCA_963997925.1 of uncultured bacterium. GTDB lineage: Bacteria > Chloroflexota > Dehalococcoidia > Lucifugimonadales > UBA3495 > UBA11650. The sequence continues at coordinate 13,042 of CAXEOX010000060.1, read as the reverse complement.
GTGGTTTATCACTTGGAACAGCTTCTCTTGGGCCCAGGGGGTGGTGCTGTGGCTTCCCAGGTCGTCCAATACCAGGACTGGGACATTACGCACTTGGTCAAACAACTCGTCGTAGGACATGGGGTTGTCCGGCGAATACGCTCCCCGCAGATGGTCCAGCAGGTCGGCAACCACGATGAAGAAAGTGGTCTGGCCGTACTCGATGCACCGGTTGGCCACGGCGACAGCCAAGTGGGTCTTGCCGCTACCGCTGGGACCGGTCAGGACCAGCCAACCGGAAGGCTTGTCGGCGAATCGCACGGAGGCCTCAAGTGCCTGCTGGAACAGGTGGCTGCTGGCGGCGTCGGGCAGAGGACCGTCCGGACGGGTGGAGGCGAAGGAGATCCGGCTCAGAGGCCCGAGATTGCTGTATCGGAGCAAGGCGTCAATGCGGGCTGCTGGATCCTGGGTTCCCTGGCAATCACAAGGGAAAGTCTGTCCGAAGTCGGGGTGTCCGACCGGAACGCGCTTGCTGACCCAACCGGTCCCGTTGCAGATGGAGCAAACCGGACCTTCTGGCTGGCTATCTAGATACGCCGCCCCAGCGCCGTTGGTAGTCTTCGAGGTATTTTTGGCGGTTATCCTTCTGAGGATGTCTCCCAGACTTTCCATCGTATTTCCCTTCGTCTTTCCCTTCTGCGGCCCAACGCCGGAGGATACCGGCGATGTAGCGCCAACTTCGCTTGTTTTCACTGACCGCGATGTGGAACGCGCTTTCCAACCAGCCTGCGGAATATAGCTCCTCGGCCTCTTTCAATTCTTCGGCAAGAATGGGCGAGAGCATGCCGATGTTTTCTTCGTAGAGGACGAATATGTTGGGCCGGTCGTCCGTTGCCGGAGCCGCGGCCTCCGATAAAGGTGGGTCTTTTCTCAGACTTGAAACGCCCTCCGCTTGCATCCGCTCCATGGCGGTACGGTTGCTATCCGTGTTCAGCAGATAGAACTGGTCGTCCGTTTCCTGCCCGTTCTCCCCAGAACACAGGAAGATTCCCCGTTTCACGGCGAGACTCAAGCCGCGGCGTATCTCCTCCTGATTGTCCTCGACTGAATCGGACAATCCCTTCAGCAAAGTACGGTCGTTCAGGAAATCCTGAGCCGAGACCCTTTTGGGCCGGGTACGTTGTCGATGCAGAAGCCATAGCCCACGCAGCACCACCTTGAGTTCCGCCATGTCCTGAATCTGCTCCAACAACGGGCCGAAGCAGGGATTGGGCACCGGCGTATAAAGTGTGCCGGAGTTGAACCCTGGGAAGGAATCCATCAGAGGGGCGCCATCAGAAGGCTTCCACCCGCTGTATCGATTCGAAACGCAGCAGGTTATCCCTGAAATACAGGTTGATGTCGTCAGTCGGACCGTTACGGTGCTTGGCCACTATGATTTCGGCGATGTTCCTGGGGTACGGGCGGCCAGGAGAGTGCTGCCCCCATTCGTCCTCGGTGTAGTACATGTCCTCCCGGTGGATGAACATAACAACGTCGGCATCCTGCTCGATGCTACCGCTGTCCCGCAAGTCGGAAAGCATCGGACGGTGGCTTGTCCTGTTGGTCACGCCACGGCTGAGTTGAGAGCAGGTGAGCACGCAGACGTTCAGGTCCCGGGCCATGCCCTTCAATGACCGGGAAATCTCGCTGACTTCCTGGACCCGGTTGTCCCCGCCGCCCCTACTACTCCGGCCCTCGATCAGTTGAAGGTAATCGACGATGAGGAGATCCAACCCGTGTTCCAAGGAGAGACGGCGCGCTTTGCTGCGCATCTCCACCATCCCTTGGAAGGGGGTGTCATCGATGTACATGGGGAGCTCGGACAGGCGGCCTATGGAGTCGGTGATTCGCTGTTCGTCAGCTTCGGTAACCAGACTGAGACGGAGCCGATGGGAGTCGATCCCGGCATCGGCGGCCAGGATGCGCAGAGCAAGTTGCTCGCGGCTCATCTCCAGGCTGAATACGCCGACTTTGGCCCCGGCTTGGGCGGTGTTGATTGCCACGTTGATTGCCAAGGCGCTCTTGCCCATGGAGGGCCGAGCCCCCAGGACAACCATGTCGGACCGCTGTAGCCCGCCCAGCAGTTCATCCAGGTCGTTGTACCCGGTGAGCATGGGAGTGTCCGACACCAGTAATGGGTCGGATATGGCGGCCCGATCTTCCAAGTATTGGTCATAGATCTGGCGAAGGGGCATGAAGCCGCCGCGCTGAGGTTGACCGGATCGGACGCCGAACAGGATGTCTTCGGCTTGCTGTAGGGTAGCTTCGACGTCGTCGGTGTCGTCGTAGCCGATAACCGAGATTCGGGAAGCTGCGTCAATCAGCGTCCGCATGGTTGAGGTGCGGGCGACCAATTGGGCGTAGTGCTCCGAATGGGCCGAAGTGGGGGTGACGGATATGAGGTGACTGAGGTAGGCCATGCCGCCAGCCGATTCCAACTGATTGGTGCGGGAGAGTTCCCGCGCCAAAGTCACTTGGTCGATGGCCTCATTGCGCTCGAACAAAGAGCGGCAGGCGGCATAGCAGAGTTGGTTTCTTTCCCGGTAGAAGTCCTCCGGTTTGATCAATGATGCGATACGGACGATACTGTCCCCATCAATCAACAACGACCCAACCACCGCTTCCTCCGCCTCCAAGTCGTGGGGAAGGAGTTTCTCCGCGTACATCAGTCTATTTTGTACTTCCTATTCTTCGATTTCCGCCGCTATATGAATCGTCGCCTGAATCTCACTGGAGAACCGGAGCACCACGTCGTATTCGCCGGGTTCGCGGATAGTCTCGGCAGAATCGAGGAGCCGCCGGTCAATGTCTCTTCCTATAGCTAAGGCCAATTCGGAAGCCATTCGGGTGTTGGTGATAGCCCCGTAGTACCGCCCGGTGGGAGTTACCCTCGCCGTGATGGTGATGGTAGTGTCATCCAATGTGGAAGCTAGTTCCTGCATCGAATGGGTTTCCTGGATCCGGGTCTGGTCTCCAGCAGCCTTGATCTTGTGGAGACGCTTCAATACTTCTGGAGTGGCAACTTGCGCCAGACCTTGGGGAATCAGGTAGTTGCGGGCGAACCCGTCGGCTACCTTTTTAATCTCCCCGGCTTGGGCCTGGTTGAGAACATCCTGCGTGAATACGACTTCCATGGTGGTCACTTCCTTAAAACGATGGCTGAATCATATTCTATTATAATCCAGCCGCATCCCCAGAATACATAGAATAATGCCAGGGGATGAAAAAGTGCCGGAGGTATGTCACTTTGGTGACAATCGGAAAAACATCGGCCCCACCCAACCGCCAGGCTCCGATATCCTCCGGCTGGCACACGATACGTCATGTAGCCATATGTCTGTCAAGGGGAGAATCGATGAATTTGGCAGCCCAGGGCATCGAGTTTTCAGGCGTGAAGACCCCGAATGCCGTTTCGTCAAATTGCGGAACTAGTAGTCTTGTTTGACGGTTATCGTATCGGCCCACTACAATTTTCGCGTGATGGGTCGAAATCCCCCTGCCCCCCTTTACGAAAGGGGGGAACTAGCATTCGGGTAAAATGGGAGTCATAGTTGATCTGACCGGTAGATGCCGCTACTAGGTCAGTGGCTATGAGAGAAATGAATAGCGAAGATTGCGGCTACGGAGTTACCCAGTGAGCTTTGCCGAAGACATAGAGCGGACCGCTTTGCCGGTGCGGCAGGCGATTCTGGCGCATCCATTTATCACCGGGGTGGGCGATGGCACACTACCGGTGGACCGGTTCAAGTATTACGTGTTGCAAGACTATGTTTACTTGATCGACTATAGCCGGGTGATCGCTTTGGCGTCAGCGAGGGCGCCCGACCTGGAAACGATGAGTTGGTTCGCCGAATTGCTGGATGAGACCCTCAACACGGAGATGGAGTTGCATCGTAGCTACTGCGGCGAGTTCGGAATCACCAGGGAAGAGTTGGAGGCCACCCGCCCCGCTCCCACCACTCTGGGATATACCAGCTATCTGCTGAACGTGGCCCACCAGGGCTCTTTCCCGGAGCTAGTCGCATCCCTGTTGCCGTGCCAGTGCGGCTATTGGGAGATTGGCGAGCATCTTGCCCTCCAAGGCCGGCCTGAGGGCGCGCCGCTATATTCTCAATGGATCGATATGTACGTCTCTCAGGAATTTGCCGAGTTAGCGCAAACGGTGCGGGAGATGGCCGACCGGTTGGGACAATCGGCCGGCCCCAGTGAACTGGCGGCCATGGGTGAGGCATACATGACCAGTCTCCGGTTTGAGCACCGGTTCTGGGAGATGGCCTACACCCTGGAGGATTGGGGAGCCTAGGATTCGTTAAGCTGATTACTTCGGCCCACTCGGTGCCATACACTGTCATTCCGAGGAGCGCAGCGACGAGGAATCTGGTTAGCGTAGTGTCGCTCAGATTCAGATTCCTCTCCTCCCGCCGAAGAATCGGAATGACGGCAGGCTCATGATTCTAAAGAGGGTCCTAGTTAAGAGCAGCTAGACCTTGACGGCCCGGAACACCAGGCAGGGCCATGAGAAGTCGATGTCATCCCCAGAGGGCTCGATCTGAAAGGCCTCCCGAGCCCCGGCGGACGCTGCAAGGAAATCATTCCGCAGGTTGGTCGCTTCTGGTTCCGGAACCACGGTCCGGGCCACCCACTCATTGAACTTCAAGAAGATACGGGCGCCTTCCTGCGCCTGAACATCTAGTCCGCGCGCCGCCAGCATGCCATTAATCTCGGAGATCTTGCGGTTCCTTACGTGACTGAAGTCCCGCCGTAGCTCGATGTCGTTCATCCAGCGGTCTACGTCATCGTCTTCGGGGCAGACACTGTCCGCCATCACGAAAACTCCTCCGGGCTTCAGAACCCGGCGCACTTCGTCGAAAGCTAGGTTCAGGTCGCTGAAGTGGTGTCCGGCAACCCGGCTGGTCACCAGGTCCAGGCAGTCGCTGGCGAAGGGTAAAGATTCGGCCACGTTTCGGCTCAAGCGCAGGTTTTCCAGTCCCCGTTCCTGTCCCAGACGCCGGGCCTGCTCGAGCATGGGACGGGTTGGGTCGGTGGCTACCACGCGGTCTGAGCACTGGGTCATGGCGAAGGCGGTGAACCCGGCGCCAGTCCCAAGATCCGCAGCCCAACCGTAGGGCTTGGAATCCGGCTGGGCGGCCAAGCGTTGCAGCACATTTAGACTATCGTCGCGTACATGCACCTGGCTGGTGGCGTAAACGCCGGCCTGGGGGCCGAACATCCTCTGAGCGCTGCCGGATCCTTGGTTGGCTCCGTCGTTGTGGACCATATAAAGCCGGTGACCTCCGTGGATTTGGGAATCGACATATTATGGGCGATGAGCGTAGGGGCCGCAAGTTGGACTCAGATATCTTTCAGGGAGGCCAAGAACCTGTCGGCGTCGCCTTGATTCCTAAGCTCGACGCGATGCAAGCCAGGAAAACCATCACCGTCGAAGACCTGCCGAGTAGACCTCCGGCGTTCGTGGAACGTCTTAATCACCCACAGAATCATCGAGTCACGGCTGAAGAAGGCCTGCCTGATTGATTCCTTGTTTCCTGAGAAGAGGGTTCGGCGGCCAAACCTGCGGATGACAGTTCTGGAGAGCGCCCGCCAAAAGACTACTGGGACGGAAAGATTCAGCCAGGCTAGGGTAGTGGCCCGCTGCCACACGATGTCGCGGACCATGTTGTAGTTGCCGTCGACGACCCAACGCTCCGCCGACACCGCCGACGCGACAAGCTCCCTGAATTCGCTGTCGGGCCTTTCCTGCCAGTCGGGAACCTAGTGGAGGGCATCCAGTTCTATGTGCGGAACCTCCAATGCGGCGGCCACCTGTTTAGCCATGGTGGTCTTGCCTGAGCAACTAGAGCCTATTATAACTATTCGCTCCAATGTGATTAACGTCCGTTGCCTCAGCAACACCGCACTAATATTGTCTATCTACGTATGGTGTCCTAGCGTTAAGCAATCAAGATTTTGAATTTCCTGGCGTATTTTAGCAGACCATATGTTCATGGCATGGTACAATCGGGAACCGACGATTACGTCCGTTTAAGGGCGATAGAGGTGTGGCGCTATGAGTAAGTTTCGCATTCAGCCCCATAACCGTTTGCAAGAGTGGGTGGCCGAGGAAAAGGGATATTTCAAAACAGAGGGCTTGGACTACGAGTTTGTTCACGGACGCTTGCTGGGCCCCGAAGCCACTGCGCCCGTGCCGGTGGGCGGAGGACCGGTGGAGGTCAAAAGCGGAGCTTTTGAAAGCATGGAGGCTGGCCGGGCCTGCGAGGTCAGCGCAGCCTGTCATTGGGCGGTGAGTCACGCTTCGGCTCAAGGTCACGGCCTGATGTGGGGTCACGCATACTCAATCACACCTTCGGGACTGTATACCGCTCCCGACAGCGAGATACGGACTGCCGCCGACTTGAAAGGTGTTGAGGTGGGCGTAGGGTACCACTCTGGAAGTCACTTCTCGACCCTTCAGGCACTGGAAAGATTCCTCAGTCCGGACGATATAAGGTTGAAATTCGTCGGCGGCCCCAACGATAGGTTGGCTTTATTACTGGACCGTCAAGTCCAGGTGGCCAACGTGTTCGGCGCCCAGTTATACACCTTGGAGCAGCAGGGGTTCCGCAAAGTAGTGGACACCACATTTATGATTGGCTTCTTGTTCTCTGCCCATGCCAATCTGGATGACGTGGCGGCCTACTTCAGAGCATTACAGCGGGCTCAGCGCGACATCGACCGTGACCCGGGCGTATACAAGCATTACTTCTTGAAAGAACTGCCGGAACGATTCCACGATCTCGTGGATATTGAGAGCTTTGGGCCGGGAGAACGGTTGGTGTTTGAGCCGTATACCAAGGAGATGTTCGACGCCACCCACCGGTGGATGGCGTCTTGGAAACTTTTCCCGGATACCAGGGAACACTCCTACGAGACGGCGGTGGTCGCTTAAGGGTTCGTCATTTCGCCACAGAGCGCACCGAGAACACGGAGTTTCTGATTAATTATGCGAACCCCTCCGTGTCCTCTGTGTCTCTGTGGTGAAAAACGTTCTCGTTAGGCGGTGGCCCAGTTGATGCCGTTCAGGACCATCTTCTGAAACTCGGGAGACTCGAAGCTCTTCCCATCGTGACCCAGCAACAGTGTGAAGACCTTGCCCTGTCCGTACGTGCGGGTCCAACCCAGAGGGAAGGTCCCGCCGGGCATCTCCATGGGTGCTCGGTCCGGGCCCCAGGGATGCGTACCGTCGTGAGTGTGGCCGGTCAGGAATACGTCATTACCGTCTTTTATCCCCAGGCCCATGTAAAGCTCGTCGTCCGTGCTGAATTCCGAGACGCCGCTCACTCCCGGATGTCCAGCTTGGCTGATGTTGACGGTGAAATTGCCGTAGGGCGGATGGAAGCTGGTACCGGATATCCAACCGCCGCCGGTGATGTCGTGGTATTCCGGCCATCCGGAGGGTAGGCAAGTGGATATATGCAGGCAAACAAACCCCTTGCCGGAGTTGATGTAGGCCTTCATCCCATTCTGCTCGTCAGTCGACAATGCCCAGTCGCCGAAGCCTGCTATATCCTCTCGGCGCGTGTTGAATACCAAAGCGTCGTAACCGTTCAACTCAGCCGCCCTGCCCAAGACCGAAGCGTCCTCGGTGACCGTGAGTTCGTGTCCGGCCGCTTTGAGAAACGTTTCCAAGACCGGCGTGGACTCTTCGTAGGGATGCCTTCCTCCGGAAATCACTAGCAGTTTCATCGTTCATATCCTCCGTTTAAATAACCCATCGGGCTTGCCCGGGGCTAGTTTTGAATCAGTTCCTTGAGATTCTTCCGCCCAGTCCCTGGGTTTGTTCGCTGACCAAGAAAGAGGCTTTATCCCGGCCATATGGGGTCTCCAAGTCGGCGTCGAACCGTTGGCCTCCCAGTGACCCTATAATCTCGTATCGCATCTCGGTGTACAGCCTGCCCTCAAAGCCGGAGCTTTTTATGTTCCTCTCTTCTTCGCCCACAAGGAACATCTCAACAGCCTGTTCCATTATTACCAGCGCTTCTTCTTCACCGATGTGGGAGGCTGCCCGCAGAAACACGTAGCCCCATCTCATTCCCTTATGTTCTAGCATCGTATTACAGGGTTGCTGGGATAGGAGCTCCGGGCGGCCTAGATCCGCACGCCTGCCTGTTGGAGTTGGGTCAGGACCGATTCTGGGCTGCGGACGGTTATCACCGCCAAAGACGGTTTTGCCTTCCGTGCCTCCCGGATAACGTAACGGCCGTCGGACTGGGGAACTTCATAGTCGATGATTAAAGCGGCATAGTCGGAAGAACCGGCCAGGTCGATGGCTACCGCATCGCTATCCGTCCCGGTGACGGTGCAGCCTACACCTTCCAGGATTCGAGTCACGATGTCCATGGAGTCCCAGTCGCGGCCCATGAATAGAATGCGGTTCGTTTCAGCCATAGTCTTAGGTAACTTCCTGCTGTTCTCGTTTAGTAGTAGACGGCGTTGCCGACGCCGCCGTTGGCCGCGATGAGTTCGCCGGTTATAGCCCAGGCTTTGTCCGAGGCCAAGAAGACGCTTAGGTAGGCAATCTCCGCAGCGTCGACCATTCGGCAGATGGCGTTACCCCGGGCGGAACCGGGAGCGAAATCGGTGGCTTCCACTTGGTCTAGGGGAATCCCTAGTTGAGCTGCCCTGGCTTCGATCAGGCTTGGCGTGCGCTCGGTGCGCGTGGTGCCAGGGTGGATGCAGTTGACGGTGATGCCGTACCTGCCCACGTGGTTGGACAGCGTCTTGGTCAGGTGAACCATGGACACGTTTCGCGCTCCACCGCTCAGGTTCCCGGCGTTACGGGCGTTGCCGCCGCTGATATTGATGATGCGGCCGAAACCCTGCTCTTTCATCAAGGGTATGGATGTGCGGGCGCACCTTAGCGCTCCAACGTACTTCACGTCGAAGTCGCTCATCAATTCGTCTTCATCAACGGTTTCTATCGGTCCGATCGCTGCGGCTGAGCCGCCGGGAGCGGAGCCGCTGTTAACCAGGATGTGCAAACCGCCAAGTTGCTGAGCCGCTTCGGGTATGACCCGGTTTACCTGTTCCGTTGAAGTGACGTCCAAGGCCATGGGGATGACCCGGGTGCCCGTCTCGTCTTCGATCTCTCTCGCCGCTTGCTCCAAGTCTGACATCGTGCGGGAGACGATTACCACGTCAACGCCCTCTCGAGCGAGTTCCTTGGCTATCGCCTTGCCGATTCCTTTGCTGCCGCCGGTAACCAGCGCGTGCTTACCTTTCAGTCCAAAGTCCATGTGGGGCCTCCTGTCCGAGATGACGGGATGTATGCCGTTGAACGGCGTCGTGCGGGCATTTTACACAACGTCAGGAAGGGCGGCAAGCTGGCGGGTTGAAGTAGAAGTCGTCGGGCGGAGGACTCTATCCATCTAACCTGCTGGTTTGGGGGTAGAAATCTCCCGGCCTTCCTTAGGGGCCGGCTCCTGATCGAGGGGGGCAGACACCCTTTTAGGCATTTGGGCCGCAGGATGAGATGGGAGATATCCCGGATTAATTATTTGTTGTTTAGGTGGTGTGGATAAGCGCGGGGTTGATTGCCGAAGGGAGATTAAAGGTCCCTGGCAGCCAAGTCCTGGTTCGGCCTTAGCGCTCAATGATCCAACTTATGGGGCGGCAAGGAGGTTTCACGCTAGTAGAGTTGTTGTCCGTGATGGCTATCATCGGCGTTCTTGCCGGGGTGGTCTCCGGCTCCGTCAGCGAACTCGGTGCGAGTGGTAGATTCGCTCAGTATCTGAGCGACACCAAGACCATGGAGATTGCCGCCGACAGATTTTTCAGCGCCTCTTCTCCCCAGACATATCCAGTCAAGAATCCCGATACCAACGGCGATGGCGTCCTGAATGGTCTGAATTTCCCTCCGCTCCCTAGTCGAGCTCTCCCTAACGCCCCGTGTTTCTAGCGGCGGCTCCTCAGCAATGGACTGAACAGCGCCACTGTTCCCGGCCGAACGTGAGTGATATGAGAGCCGGCCCGCCTCGTTCTACGCACCGAAGCTGCTTGCTCTACCATCCGTGTTTCCCGTGCCTTCGCGATGTTGAGTTTCAGGTTGGTGGAGGCCCGTCTTGAAAACATTTCAGCCTCTACTTTCGCTTCGTTCTGTTCACTTCGTTATGAACTGATGTTAGGGGTTCACCCGAACCATGGCATCACCCATACGGCCTGAATTTGGGTGACAAAAGGACTAGTCCTTTTGACGTTTGGAAGGGGTCCAGGTGTAACAAAGATTTAACAAAATGGTAAATCCTCCGTAACAACCTTGCGGCATGATAATTACATAAACTATTTGTTGGGGGCGATATGGAGATAGTAGCGGCGGTAGGAGCTTTCATCGGACTATTCAGCCTTTGGGTAGTGCTCCCCAAGATGTTCATCCGCCGGTAAACTCCCGCTTCTCGGCGTTAACGACGAAACTATTAACGGACCATGCACTAGTGCATGGTCCGTTTTTTTGTCTTCCAACAACGGGTCTGGGTAAGGAGCGATAGTCTCCGTCCTCGGCAGTCCCGTTAATAATTGGCTTCTGGGGACCGGAGTTTGTTGACGCGTTTGCTCAAGGAGTCTTTCTGGGCCTGAATCTCGTCGTGGAACTCGGTGTTCAGTTCTTGGCTGGTGTCCTGGCCCTTCATAGTCTCGTCAGTGATGCTGACCGAAGCTCCGCCCTTCATGACGAACATCAATACTCCCACCGCTAACGCTATGGCCACTCTCAGTTGAATCGCTTTCATATCCTCATCCGGGATGCGTAGATTTACCCGCTGGGATATAGCATATGGCCGGTTTAGTCTGGTGGGCAGAGTGCTACCCCATCGCCTTGTGGTGTAGGTAAATTCTGATCCCAGTGGTTGCCGGGTGCAGATGCGATATTGACCCAGATCGCCGCCACCCGGCTATAATTACCCAGCGCGGCAGGCCGGGGTGGCGAACACATCCGGTCCTGGCAAGCCGATGACTCCTACGGAAGTATCATCCGACGCCGACGCCGACGCCGACGCCGACGCCGAGCGGCCCGATATCCCGATATAAGGAGCAACTCATGGTAACTCCGGACAAACCACGGATAGTCGCCATTGAAGAACACTATTGGGACAAAGAGGTTGCCGCAACCTTCGGTGAGGTTGACCCGTTTCGGCGGCAGTCCACCACTGTTGACCGTTTGTACGACTACGCCGAAGGACGGATCCAGGAGATGGACGAGGCCGGCATCCAGATGCAGGTGCTGTCCCATGGAGCCCCTTCCACCCAGCGGGGGGATGCGGAACTCATGGTGAAACTGGCTAAAGGCGCCAACGACCGCCTCAGCGAGATAGTCAGTGCCCACCCCGACAGGTTCGCCGCTTTCGCAGCTTTACCCACCCCCGACCCTAAAGCGTCCGCCGATGAGTTGGAACGGTGTGTGGACAAGCTGGGCTTTAAAGGCGCCATGATTCATGGACTGACCAACGGTTTGTTCTTCGACGATAAACGCTTCTGGCCGATCTTTGAGCGGGCTCAGGCACTGGACGTGCCGCTGTACATGCATCCGGCCGTGCCCCATCCCTCGGTGGTCGAGGCTTATTACAAGGATTATCTTGCCGATTTCCCGGGATTGCTTACCGCCGCTTGGGGATTCACCGTGGAGACAGCTACCCAGGGCATCAGATTGGTGCTGTCTGGAGTTTTCGACGCCTATCCGGAGGTCAAGATTATCCTGGGTCACTTGGGAGAATCGCTGCCTTTCTCCCTGTGGAGAATCGACCAAGCTCTCGCCAGGCAGGGCAACAAGAACACGTCCTTTTCGTTCCGCGATTATTTCAGCAAGCACTTCTGGATAACCACTAGTGGCAACTTCTCCAACCCGGCGTTGCTGTGCTGCGTTATGGAGATGGGCGTGGACCGAATCATATTTTCCGTGGACTATCCCTTTGTTATGAATCAGCCTGCCGTAGACTGGATACCCACGATTCCCCTGTCCCAGGAGGACAAGACGAAGATTCTCAGCGGCAACGCCGACCGTCTGCTGCGGTTGTGAACGGACCCTTCCCCTCACTAACCGTTAGGAACGGTGTGCTACCATGTGTGAGCGCTTCTCACGACTGCGCAAAATACAGTGAGGCAATGGTTTTAGATATGCGTTGGTGGTTGATTGTTGCCTTCCTGGCTATCTTGGGAGCTGCTTGTTCTCAATCCGCGGCTTCTAATCAAACATATGAGGTTGAAATGGAATCGAATGAAACCGTTACCACCGAATCTGGGTTGGAATATAAAGACCTAGTGGTTGGAGAAGGCGAGGATGCACGGGCAGGCGCTACGGCGATCGTCCACTACACAGGGTGGCTATTGGACGGCACTAAGTTCGATAGTTCGGTTGACCGGGGCACTCCCTTTGAGTTCGCCCTCGGCGCTGGTCAAGTGATAAAGGGTTGGGATGAAGGCGTGGGGACCATGAAAGTCGGCGGGAAACGAGAGTTGATAATCCCGGCGGACTTGGGTTACGGAGACCGGGGCGCCGGTAATGTTATTCCTCCCGGAGCCACTCTCAAATTTGAAGTAGAGTTGCTCGGGCTTCGCTAACCCAAGAGGAACTCTTTTCCGTGATTCCCATTCGCTGTTCAGCCTGGTCTAACCCTTAGGCCAGGTTCTTTCTCATATACACTCTGCGATAGCCTTTTTCGGTCCGCCGGTCCGTTTCGATGTACCCCAAGTATTCATAAAGACCGATGTTCTCCGTCATGCTTTCGTGGGTGTATAGGTCCAGATCGGTATATCCCTGCTTCAGGGCTTCGTTCTCCGCGAAATGTAAACGGCGGAGTAATAATGTGCCACAGAGGCGGTAGAGCCGCAGCGGTAGCGGCGGTTTAAAATTGTACCGCCCCAAGCCTTCTCCCTAAGCTAAGAGTAAGCAGTGGGTGGGAGGGTGGAGGGATGTACATCGTGGATCTGTACCGGAGAGTTCGTCGGGCCCACTTCGTTGAAGGGATGAGCATCC
>CAXEOX010000059.1:0-18382 GCA_963997925.1 uncultured bacterium | reverse complement strand
TTCCCTCTATCAGCCGCAGCAGCGTTGATTTCCCCGACCCGTTCCTGCCTACCAGTCCAACCTTTTCTCCTCGCTCAATGGTTAAGTTGACCCCGTCAAAAAGTGGGACGCTAATAAAGGCAAGGGATATTCCTTGCATACTTATGAAGGCCATAAAGGGAAGTTACCTCGCCACCACTATTTTCTTAACGCGACCCACTTGACCGCTTTCCAACCAGACTTTTATGCCCTGTCTCGAAGGGATGTTTTGAAGGCTGTACAACCCCACTCTGGCGAAATCCAAAACCAACATGCCCCAAGTTTAACGACTGCTTGCCATCCGGTCTGGTCAGGAGATGAACTACCATCCGCGGGACACGGAAAGGACTTGGTTTTGAAGTGGTATGGTCAGAATAACACCGCCCATCGCCCAACGGAAATCAGGCCAGTGGTAGATATGGTGTATTGGATTATGATGACAGAGCTTGAATAATATAGAAGTCGTTTTGATAACTACAGGTTTAGCGGCTTAAGCCGGAATCGATACTACGAATCTTCAGATCTTAACCCCAATGTACTTCATAGTTGTAGAGTTTAGTTTGCTACCCTTCTACCGGTACCAGCTGTCTCCGGCAGGGGGCCAGGGGTTCTCCGGATGGAGTACTTGGGAAAGCTGGGTGAACGCGCCCTTCATGGCCCTGGGATGCAGCCAGATGCTATTGAACCCCAGGTTGGTGTAGTTGGCGGTGACCCGGGATGAGGTGAACTGAACGCCTTGGCCCTGTAGGTAGGAATCCATGGCCAGGGAGTCTTCGATCTCGTAGATCGTCAGATAGATTCCCTCACCGTATCGTTCCAGGAACCGGGCCGACGTGGTATCGCCACTGGTTGGTTGGGCCAGTTCGATGAACGTGTTAAGGCCTTCCATCGGGATGACCGCTATCTCCAGGTCGGTGAAGCTGACTTGGAATCGCTGAGTCGTCTTGAGACCGAACATCTCTTCCCAACGCTGGGTGGCTTGGTCCAAGTCCCGAACGAGAACTGCCGACTGGCGCAGCAACTTGGTCATAGGTTTGGCTGCCCTAGTTTGCCAATCTGGACCGGCGGCGGGCCAGGGATTGCCGGAGTCCGTAACCTCGACAATCTCCATGAGAGCACCGTTGACCGAGGCAGGGTGTATGAACATCGAACGGCTGCCTTCTTCCTGAGCCTCTCCGGTGATACGAACGTCCAGCGATCTGAGACGGGCGAGGAGTTCATCGAATCGCTTGGTTTCAAAAATCAGCATGTACGGTGATTCGCCCCGGCGTTCCAGGTAACGAGCCGCGCTGGAGTCCGCCGATGTGGGTTGCAGCAACTCGATGAAGGTCCCGTCGCCGACGGGCAACACCATGTTGTCCAGTCCATATTGGGGGAGTATCCCGGTGTGGCTAGGAGTGGCGCCCAGAGTTTTCCGATACAATTCGGCGGCCTCAGAAAGATCTCTCACCAGGAAGGCCGTTTGGCGTAGGCTGTCCAACATGTCAGTCACCTATCTAGGGAGGTCTGCGAAGCAAGTCGCTGTAAGATGCGGACCATTTGGAACACAGCGATAGAAAACGCCGGTGGATTCTTATCGCCTGCGTGTGGTCGTTGGAGTCTTAGCCGGGTTAGGGTTTGCTGGGTAGAGCGATGATGGCCTTGCCGCCCACGTATCGTTCGCCCTCAGCCCCGGTCATCAGGATGTCGCACTCGACCATGTTCTCGCCATCCTCTTGTCGGGTGTCGGTAACCGTGGCGGCGATTGTTATCGGCTTGTGGTGGGGCACCGGTTGGCGGAACACCACGTCCAGGTCCTTCAAGGCTTCAGCGCCGGCCCAATCGGTCAAGAGTCGGGCCATCATTCCCATTGACATAATGCCCGGAACAATTGGGCCGGGGAGGTTGGCTTCCTCTGCGATGGCTTGGTCGGTGAAACGGTTGGGGGTTCGGTTGTCCCAGACCTGGCAGAACGCTAAAACTCCGTCGTCGGTCGCCTCGGTCTCCAGCGGGCCAATCTCGTCTCCCAATTCTACGTCTTCAAAATAGAGCAATGCTCCTCCTGGTGGGTCTTCAGATATGAGGTAACCGGGGCGATATCCGTCCGGTTACCCTCGGCGGATGAATGACTCTTGAACGTCGGCAACCACGGTGCCATCCTGGTTGCGAAAGGTGGTCTCCCAAACGATGAAGACCATCGTCCCGGTGCGGCCGGTTTTGGGATAAACCTCTTTCAGATGGGAAGAAGCCGTCAGTTGGTCCCCGGCGGTGATAGGTGCCCTGGCCTGGACCCGCTGTCCAGCGTGCATTCCACCGGTCACCGGTTTGCCACCGAACTTGAGGCCGATATCGGGCAGAGAAACCCGGTGGACCATGATGGTGCAGAAGGTGGGCGGGGCTACGATGTCCTGAAAGCCTTGAGACTTGGCTGCAGCTGCGTCGGTGTAGATCGGGTTGGTTTCCGCGATACCCCGGCTGAAAGCTTGGATCTGAGACTCGGTGACCTCAAAGGGACCAGCCTCGTGCTCTATTCCGTATAACGAACGGTCGTATTCTAACTCCGTTGCCATTTTTTAATCTCCATGACCGTGTCTATCGAGATACGCCCTTCAATGTCGGAAGCATCTTCGCGGACCGGTCTATCCGATGATTCACTCGCTGGTGGGGTTGTTGGTGGTGTCTTCCAACCAAACGGGCTGGAATTGTTCGGATAGCAGGGCCTCAACCAAATCAGCTTCATTGCTAATCTTGGCTTCGAATCTGGTGAGGCAGGTGCAGATGTGGCTGGTCAGGTGGGCATCGCTACCGCCGACTCCTAAATAGCCTTTGTCATCGCATAGTTCCCAAGCCCGTTCGTTCTCGCCCTTCCGGCTGCCGCCGTTGAGGCGTTCGACGATATGCACGTCGTCAAAGGTTTCCCCTTGCTGGATGTACTCGGTAAGACCGATGCCGAAACGTCCTGGATGGGCAGGAACCGCATAGGCTCCATGTTGGCGGGCTGCTTTGAGCAGTTCCCTGGTGTCCATCGCAACGTTTCCGAAATCTATGTCTTTCGTCAGCGGCTCGGTCACGCCGTAAACAAGTACGTGGCCGTAGCGAGTGTCCAGTTCAGAGCCCTTAAGGACCACCACGTCGTACTGGTTGGCTAGGGCGGAGTAATCTTTGTCGTAGTCGAACTTGCGGTGTTCGGTCAGGACGATACCGTCGACTACGTGGCCCCGCTTGCGTAACACCTGGATCCATTTTAGATACTGCTCCACGGTGGCCCGGGAGTCGTCCGATGAAACTGAGTGGCTATGCATATCCAGGTACACGAGCGGCGGTTGCCTCCTGACTTGCCTTGGGTCTGGTAAGTGGTTCCAGTTGGCCGGAGCTTCCTAGAGCCTCGACACCATGATAAATGTTGGCGGTGAATTCATCAACCGCTCGAACGGCTTTCGACGCAGTTGGCGGTCTTTGCCGGACTTGTCCCACCACTACTAAGGCGAGCATATGTATCGGTTATATCATTGGCTGTTCATGGTCAGCGGCTTGGCCGGCGCCGATTATGGACTGTAAATCAGACAACCGCTTCACGATGACAACTCCCGGAGGAATCCCCGGATCTACGCCGTTCGGTTGGAACGCGAATACCTCCATTCCCGCCGCCACTCCAGCTTGGATGCCGGGAAGGCTGTCTTCCACCACCGCGCATTCCTGCGGTTCCACTCCCAGGGCATGAGCAGCGTGTAGAAATAACCCCGGATCTGGCTTCCAGAAGCCAACTTCATAACTGCTGAAGATGCGTCCCTCGAAAAAAGGCAAAAGACCGGTCAACGACAGATTGAGCCTAATCTTTTCAACTGGACCGCTGGACGCTACGCAGAACCCCCCTGTCGTTGCCCGAACCAGATCGATGGCGCCTTCAATGGGTTTAAGCCTAATCCGGAATGCCTCTGCCGTTCGTTCTCTAACATCTGGCACGAAGCTTTCCGGAACACTTCTTCCGAGCCAAACTTCGATCTGATTGACGATCTCGGCCATCTTGCCGCCGCGAAAGTGGGCTAGCGCATCGTCTACGACAGTGTCAATCCGTGCTCAGCGACCATCTCCACCAGCACTTCGTTGGCAAGAATTTCGCTGTCAACCAATGTCCCGTCGCAATCGAAGATTGTTGCTTTCATAGGCCAAACACCACGTCGCATCAGATAGACAGGTTTTATCCCTAGACGTATTATTCCCCTGTCATGACCCAGATTTCCAGTGCCTCGGACGAAAGTGTCGCTGCATTTGGCCAACTTCTGCGTTTGGACGAAGGGTAACGTACCGTCATGATGGGCTCGAACTCCTCCAAATATGTCTTGGGCTGGCAATTTCTTAGAAGGTTTTCAGTCTTGCGCTTAGTAACAACTTAAAAGGGAGCAATGATGTCAGTCGGTTGGGCAATCTTAAGCTGCGGCGACTTCGCCGACTCCAGGGGTGCACCAGGTATAAATCAAGCAGAGGGCGGAAAGTTGGTGGCGGTGCACAGCCGGGACCGAGGCCGTGCCGAAGCATTTTCTGAAAAACACGGAGCCGGAACCGCCTACACCACGGTGGAGGACGTACTCGCCGATTCCAGGATAGACGCCGTATACATCACATCTCCGAACCATCTGCATGTTCAGTACGCGACTATGGCCGCCAACGCAGGCAAGCACGTTTTGGTGGAGAAACCACTGTCTCTGAACATGGCCGAAGGCATCGAAGTACTGCGGGTGGCCCGAGAGCGGGGTGTGAAGCTGGGCGTGGGGATGCACTTGAGGCACCACCCAGGACACATCGAAGCTCAGCGGCTGATTGCCGACGGCGCCCTGGGCACCGTCGCTCTGGCCCAGTCACAGATCGGGCAGGGCGAGAGGGGTAATGTCCATCCTGAGCCGCGGGCTGGATTGCGCGATTGGTGGACCCACCCGGAGTTGGTCGGCGGAGCCTTTGCCATGCTGACCATCGGAGTACATGCCATCGATGACTTGCAGTTCCTGTTGGGACAACAGGTGGTGGAGCTAGCCGCTATCACCGATGGACAAACTTCGGAGCAGCCATTGGAAAACCTAGCCACCATGTGCCTGCGCTTCGATGGTGGCGCGATCGGTACGATGATTTGCGGCATGCGCCTGCCGGAATTCCAGAACGATGTCGCCATCCACGGCAGCGACGGTAAGGTCATGCTCATCAACGCCTCGTGGCCCCGCCTGCAAGGGGAACTACGAGTGTCCAGCGAAACATTGAACAAGACTGTGACCTATGAGCCGGACTTCGTGTACTTGGTCACCAAGAACATAGAAGACTTCCAACGGGCGATCGCCGAAGACCGCGACCCAGCCGCCTCCGGGATGCATGGGCTCAAGTTGGTACAGCTGACGGAAGGGATGGTGGAGTCGGCAAAAACTGGACGGACGGTTAAGTTGGAGGTTCTCTGAGCCGATAGCTCCAGAAGCCTGGCAAAGAAGGGAGTTCCAAAGCTGGAGTTTCTTGTGGAGAGGGACAGGTAGACCTGTAAGCCGGGTTCTGTATCCCCTTGCGGGGCGGTGGTCATCTATCTAGCCCACCCGGAGGCTGTTGGGCCGCCGGATTCCCGCGGACGGGACGACATCTCTATCGGGGTCAAGCAGCCAACCCGGGGACGAGCCGGGCGCCCATAGTCCCCCTATTTGGCCTTGCTCCAGGTGGGGTTTAGCCGTCGCTGCGTCACCGCAGTCGACCGGACGCTCTTACCGTCCGATTTCACCCTTATCCCGGCGAACCGGGACGGTATGTTTCTGTGCCACTTTCCGTCCCCCTCGGCGGCATCGCTACCGGCGAAGAAGCCTGGGAGTTACCCAGCACCCTGCCCAGTGGAGCCCGGACTTTCCTCCCCCCTATCCTTCCATCGAAGGACGAGGCGGCGGCCACCCAGTATACCTGCCTTCTCCAACTCGACTGTAGCATACCCATTTTGCGAGGGTCAAGAAAACGCCTCCGGCGAATCACCGGAGGCGTGTACGGGAACGAAATCAGTTTTTCTAACCCGGGTCATTCGAGAGTCTGAAACGAATAAACCCAAGTTAGTTTCTTGAACAGGCTAGTTGAGGAAGAGCATCCGCCCGCAGGTGGCGCATAGAACGGTGGTGCGGCCGCTACGCACCTTTTGTTGTTGCTGGGTGGGTAGAGACATTCTGCAAGCCTGACAGAGGCCCCTTTCGACCTTGGCTACCGCCAGACCGCCTTTGGCGTTGCGTAATTTCTCGTATTGCTGAACCCCGGCCGGGTCCAAGGTGGCCGCCAAGTCACCTCTTTGACTGGCAATGCCTTCTCGTTCCGAAGACAACCGGGCCAGCAACTCGGTAAGTTCGGTCTGCCGGGTCTCCCAAGCAGCCCGGTTCTCCTTCAGTTGCTGCTCCATCTCGGTGCACTTGGTCTGGGATTCCTCCACCTGTACGGAAAGCTCTGAGACTTCGGTGTCCAGTTTTTCTGTCTGCGTTCGAACGTTAGCAGCTTCCTGCTCCAAACTTTCCAAGGCCGACGGATTGGATACTGCGCCACCGTAGAGTTGTCCATCCAGGTGCGTGGAGCGCTCTTTCTGGGTTTCCGCTTCTACGCGGCGGGTCTTCAACTGGGACTGGAACTCCTCTAGCCATTGTGACTCGTTCTTCAGCGCCTCTTCCAGCGCTTCCGACGCTACCCCCCCGGTTGCTTCTTTCTCCGCCTTGGCTGCTTGGCCGTCGATCTTGTCCAGCGCTAGATCCAGTTCTTGTAGGAAGAAAAGTTGTTTCGGAGAAGTCATTACTTTTTCGCCTTGCTGGTTCTGTATGATTTATATTTATTATTTGCTTCTGGATTTGATTCTAGGAACCGCTGCCATAGTTGTCAACTTTGGAATTCTCTCCGGTTCGGTTCACATGAAGAGGCCGTTCCTGTATATTTGAGGCCCGGCGCCTAGGCCGATCTCCACGGCGTTACCAGGTGTGATTTATGCGTATCCTGCACTTCTCCGACCTGCACATCGGTGTTGAGAACTACGGACAAACAGACCCGGAGACCGGTTTGTCAACTCGGTTGGCCGACTTCTTGTCATCATTGGATGAAGTGGTTGAGTATGCCTTGACCGAAGACGTTGACTTGGTTCTCCTGGCCGGCGACGCGTACAAAGGACGGGACCCTTCCCAGACGCATCAGCGCGAGTTTGCCAAACGTTTGTCCCGCCTGTCTGAAGCGTCGATTCCCTCTTTCTTATTGGTTGGCAATCATGATCTTCCCAACGCAGTCAGCCGGGCAACGGCAGTGGAGATATTCCAAACCTTGCAGGTGCCTTACTTGCAGGTTGGGAGCAACCTGCAGAACTACACCATACCGACCAAGTCCGGCCCGTTGCAGATTTTGGCTGTCCCCTGGCCACGACGAAGCGGGATACTGAGCCGGGAAGAGTCGCGAGGTCTGACCATCGAAGAGGTAAGGCAGGCGGTCCAAGACAGGATGACCCAGGCTATCTACGCTAGGGCCGAGAGCTTGGACCCGGATGTTCCCGCCATATTGACCGGCCACGTCACGGTCAACGGAGCCACCGTGGGCACTGAACGTTCCATGATGCTGGGACAAGACCACGTGCTGCTGGCTGGCGACATCGGCCGGCCCCAAGTCGATTACGTGGCGCTTGGCCACATCCACAAGCATCAGATCCTGCGAAATGAGAATCCGTTCATGGCCTATTCCGGTAGCCTCCAGCGCGTGGACTTTTCCGAGGAGGGCGACGATAAAGGCTTTTGCGTCGTCGATCTGGACCCGGCGGCACCGCAAGGCAAGCGGTTGACCGACTTCGATTTTCATCGGCTGGATGCCAGGCGGTTCGTCACGGTGGACGTTACCGTGCCCGTTGGAGACCCGGACCCGACCTCCGCAGTGGTTCGGGGAATCGCTCGCAAGGACGTTGTCGGTGCGGTTGTGCGGGTCAGGGTGACACTGCCATCGGAAGTGGAGGCACAGCTCCGGGACTCGGACATCCGCGATGCTCTGAGCGAGGCCCACTACATCGCAGCTATAAACCGGGAATCCCCTCAAGAGGCTCGCCGGACGCGTTTGGACGCTGAATCGGCCAAGGATCTTCAGCCCATGGAGGCACTACGCCTATACCTGGAAAGCCGGGGCGTGGAACCGGAACGGCAGGAGAAGATGTTGCGGCACGCAGAGGAGTTGGTGGAGCGGGAGGCTTCCGGATCTTAGTGAGCTACAAGTCTACCAACGTGGCACGGGAGATTTCTGACCTTCACGGAGTGAAATCACGGAGCCGGAATCACGCCAGTTGTTTGGCTAGAGCCTGACCGCCGTCCACTAGGTCTTTAAAGACTTCGGCCACGGTGACAATCTCGGATATCAGCCCGGTCCCGGCTCCGGTGTAGGCGATTCCTTCTTCCAGGTTTCCTTCAAGCATCGCCGACCGCGCCACGGCCATCCCCAATTCTGCTTCCCAAGCGTCAAGGTCGTTTTCAGGACCACTTAGCCCATTCTCTTTCATCCGCAGCGCCATGCCGTTCCGGAGAATCCGCGTGGGCCATCGATCGCCGCCAACGATTATCGTTCCGCTATCGATCGCCGCTACGAGGGCTTCTTTGAAGTTTTGGTGGGAGATGCACTCTTGGGTAGCTACGAAGCGAGAGCCCATCTGCACTCCCTGAGCGCCCAATGCCCGAGCGGCTACTACCCCGCGGGCATCGACAACTCCTCCTGAGGCGATAACTGGGATGGAGACGGATGCTACCATTTGGGGCACCAAGACCATGGTGGATACTTTGTCGGGACCCCGCAGGCCGCCGCCTTCAAATCCATCGGCGATAACGATGTCTACGCCTTGAGCTTCGGCGCCCCGGGCGTGACGTACCGTTGAAACTTGGTGCAGCACTACTATGTCATGCTCTTTCAGTGTTCCGGTGTACAAGGCCGCACTTCCGCCATAAGTGATGGCGATATGCACGCCGTCTTGGGTCGCGGCCCCAATCATTTCTTCGATCCGTGGATGAGGCAGATATAGGGCGATACCGAAGGGGTTTGACGTGAGCCTCTGGACCCGGCGGATGTTGGCCTGAAGATTGGAAACAAGATCCCCGTCAAGGTCTAGTCCCGCGGTGGGGTGAAGAACTCCCAATCCCCCTGCATTTGAAACGGCGGCAACCAACTCTGGGTTGGATACCCAAGGTAATCCCGCTTGCAATATGGGATGGGTGATAGAGAGGGTGCTACAGACTTGAGTCCGCCTCATCAAAGCGCAAACCTACCCTTAAATCCGCCTGGGGCTGAAGTGTGACCGATTGTACGGTCCAAGCCAACCCCTGTCAACAATGGCAGGTGGGCGCATGCCCGGCAACCCGTTAAGAGTTGAGCCGGCCGGCACCGAAACTAGGCTAGGGAAGAAGGGCTCTCAGAGCCTCGGCGACTGGAGCAGGGTCGTTGATTTCTTCGATCTTGATAATCTGTCCCGCGCCGATACCGCTGGACACTACGACGGAACCCCGGCCGGTGATAATCTCAAAGAAATTCCGGGCTTCCGCGATTGATATGATTCGAGAAACCGGAATCTCCTTGGTAGTCAGCCACAGGAACCGGTACATGTGAACCACCCGGCGGTCGGTCACGGTGTAGGTGATGTGCAGATTGCGAAGGTATCGCATAGTCCCTTTGAAAAAGAGGTACATCCCCACGACAAAAGGTATGGTGGCATAAACGTAAGGACTGGTCGTGAAGAAGCCGAGGTAGAGGGCACCCGCGAAAAATGGGATGCTCATTACGATTCTAGCGTAGGCCGGCTTCATGGTGGGGTGGCGCATAACCAGTTGTTTTTCACCAGGCACGAGACCTGGTGAAGGAACGATGCCAGTGAAACTCATGTACAGGCCGATGACCATGAGAGCTAAGCCCACGGCAATCACCACGAAGGAGGTCCACTGGGGCACCTGGCTGCCCTCCAAACCATAATAACTCGCAGCCAAGAAGTAGCCACCGGCAAGAACGAAAGGAAGCGCGAATATAGCGCTGACTAAGAGCCGCCGGACAAAGGACAGTATGACGTTGTGGTAAAGGCGGTCTCCTATCCCGTGTTGAGGTATTGCAGCCATGGCTAATTCCCTTTAACGAGTTGCAGAGTGGATGCTGCCATCGTGATTAGAATACCAATCACCGCTAGGGTGGCCGGGTCCAGAGAATTGTTCAAGGAGCCTAGCTGGCCTATCTGGGAGTTGGTGAAAAAACCCCGGGTCGGACCAGTATTAACTATTACATCCCCGGTTTCTTGACCAGACCCTCCTGCCTCAGGTGGTTTGCCTCCAGGGCCCTGTCCTTGCCGGTTCTGGTTGAACTGAGCCTCTTGGAGGAGGCGTTCTTGATCCCGCCTAAGGCGCTCTTGATCCAGGCGCGCCCGTGCCTCTTCTAGAGAACGTTCCCGCTCGATTTGTGCTCTCTCGCTCTCGTACCGGGCTTTTTTCAACTCGTCCTGCCGCTGCTGGTCTTTTAGGGCGCGGCGTTGGTCCAAGAGTTGCTGATCTGCCTGCATTTCCTGTTCCGCCAGGAACCGCTCCTGCTCCTGTTTTAGGCGCTCTTGGTCGAGGCGCGCTTGCTCCTGTTGCCTCTCCCGTTCGCTCTTCAACCGGTCGCGGTCCAGGCGGTCCTGCTCTTCCTGAAGCACCTGCGCTCTTTCTATTCTTTCTCGGTCTCGATCTCTCCGTTCGGCGTCAAGGCGTTGTTGCTCTTCCTGGAAAGCCTTGTCTTGTCTGAGACGCTGCGTTTCCAAACGCTGCTGCTCTTGTTGAAAAGTTAGTTCCTGCTCTAGCCTTCGTTTCTCTTGTTCGATCTGGAGTCTCTCTAGATCTCGCCGTGCGGGATTGTCCTGGATTCTTCCGCCGGAGAAACATTCCCGGGTTACCCGGAGGTTCTCTTCGGGGCTCATATCTTGGAGCGATGAAGGGATGCGGCCCAACACACCCAAGACACACCCGATGTCGAGTCCTTCCGGTAGTTGGGGAATCTGCGGAATCGAAATACCTATTGGGGATTTTGGTTCGCGAGGTTGAATCGGGGGCTGGGAGGGCTCCCTGAACCGGTCATCCCTCAAGGCGACAGTAGCAAACCCGCCCGGATGCCAGCGAACGGTTTGTTGAAAATCTCTAAAATTGCCATTCTGAAACAAGGCTTGAAATTCTACGATCTGACCTTCATATAGGTGGCCGTTCGGATGAGCAATTGTAAGTTTAAATTTACCGCCGCGTATGTGGACGATGTTTTTCATTCGGTTACCGGATATAAAGGCGGCGATTCGTGTCCCTTCGGGAGCGATGTTTCCATCGATAATGACTTTGCCTTCAACGACGAACGGACCAACGAATGTCGTTGGTCGGCTGCCGAATAATTCGGAATCCGCGTTCAATTCAAGCCGAAGCTCGGCACGTCCTCCAGGCTTCCAAACG
Source organism: uncultured bacterium (assembly GCA_963997925.1). Classification (GTDB taxonomy): domain Bacteria; phylum Chloroflexota; class Dehalococcoidia; order Lucifugimonadales; family UBA3495; genus UBA11650. The sequence goes on along the minus strand of CAXEOX010000059.1, from coordinate 6,938 downwards.
GTTTTCTGAGCGAAGTCGAAGAGGGTTCCGTTAGACCCCTTCACCGCAAATTCTACGAGTCTACCTTTGAGGGATTGGCCTGGTTGCTCGGGTACGGCCATTACAAAGGTGCCGCCACCTACCTCGGCCTCAGCTACATCGCGTCCATCGATGTAGGCGATGATTGAGGATCCGTCAGGCGCTGGGCGTCCGTTTACTACCACTTTGCCCTCTACGATGAAGGGCGGAGTTGACTGGGCATTGATGACACCGGGGTCGCTTAACAAAACCAAAGCAGCCATCACGCCGAGAAATCGAATAGTGGCCAGAGCGATGATGGATCTGTGGGTGGAAAGTCTCATTGCAGCCTCTTTGCCAGGAATTCCACTGGAATACTCCCAAAATAAACAGCTGGTAAGGCCGTCAAAAATGGTGGGTATGGACTTCGATGGCTGGAGCTCCCTAAGAATCTGAGTGTAATCTACACGTTGTTTAGTGTCAACGCTCAGACGAACAGGCTTGGATGACATACAACGGCAAGCAACAACTGAGTGCGGCTTCGAGGCCAATCAACTGGGTGCCCCGAATTTGCTTGGACGCGCGCTTTGGAAGATAATGTCCTTCGTTACCGGGCTGATTAATAGATTGGGAGATGGTGCAATGTCGAAGATAACCATGATTCACCACATCAATATCCAGATCACAGACCGCCAACAAACCCGGGAATGGTACGAGAAGGTCTTAGGAGCCGAGTTTCTGGACCGGGGACCTGCGCTGAACAAACGCCAGATGCAGCTTCGCATCGGGACCGCCGAGATTCACACCTCCGATACGGAAGACTTTATACCGATCCCCAGAGTGCATTTTGCTATTGAAGTTGAAGACTGGGATGAGATGTTGGCTCATCTGGATTCCGTGGGCGTGGCCTATTCCAGGTCTGCTGGAGGCTCGTTCGTCGGCACCGGAGGCGAGGACCCTTATCAGGGCAAGCGGGAAGACACCGGCGAGCACTACACCTACATCAGCGACCCAGATAGCAACCTGATCGAGTTGGTTTACCATCCCTTGGGGCTCGAAAGCTCACAGGGCGATGCCATCGGTTTGACGCACGACGCCGATAATGTACGTTGGACGCAGAAACCGGGGTTTGTCGAGGAGGCCAACGCCCAAGGTAAGGTACTCAGTTCCTAACCTTTCCGGGCACCAAACCGGAGTTTCTGGATAATATCGGGGCTGGAGAATGGCCCTATAAGAAACCGGCTATCGATTCCCCCAGCCCTCTGGAAGAAAAGAGCTGGGGGAATCCTATATAAGGGGCGCGAGATTCCACTGCCGATGCGGATTTCGTAACTATCTTCGTAGCTATCAAGGAGACACGATGCTCAGCAGGGACGAGAACCAAACACTGACCCAAACGGACCGGGACACCCCCATGGGCGATGTCATGCGGCGTTACTGGATGCCTGCGCTTCTTTCAGAGGAGCTACCCGGCGCCGACTGCCCTCCGGTAAGGGTCAAGCTGCTAGGAGAAAAGCTGGTGGCCTTCCGGGATACGGCTGGACGGATAGGCCTGCTAGACGAATTCTGCCCCCACCGGTTGGCGTCATTGTTCCTGGGAAGAAACGAAGAGGATGGTCTCCGCTGTGTTTTTCATGGGTGGAAGTTCGATGTGAAAGGGCGATGCCTGGACATGATGAACGAGCCTCCGGACAGCGACTTCAAAGACAAGATGTCAATCAAGTCATACCCCACGGTGGAGGCCGGTGGAGTCGTGTGGGCTTACCTGGGCCCTGATGGGCGTATGCCACCGCCGCCAAACTTCGAATGGACCCGGGTTCCGGCCACCCACTGTCACGTGTCTAAGAACCGGCAGGAGTGCAACTGGCTTCAAGGTTTGGAAGGAGGGATCGACACCGCCCACGCGCCGATCCTCCACCGGACCATCTCGGCTGACACGAACCGGTCCGGCATCGGCATGAACACCAACTTCGTGACCGGTGGCGCTCCTAGCTTGGAAGTTGATGTAACAGACTATGGGTTCCGCTACGTGGGAGTCCGTGACCTGGGAGAAGAAGGCAACTACGTCCGCGCCTATCATTGCGTCATGCCCTTCCATCAGTTCCGTCCCCGGCAAGCGGGCTACCAAGGCCAGCCTGCGAAACCCCACGTTGCCGGGCACATGTGGGTACCCATGGATGATGAGAACTGCATGATTTACAACTTCGTCTACAGCTTTGGAGACGAGCCCATCACTGAAGAAGAATGGCTGGAGATGGAGCAAGGCTATGGTAGGGGTCCAGATGATTTGTTGTCGGATTACAGTACAAAGGGCAATTACGGCAACGACTGGCTCATCGACCGGCAGGTTCAGAAAACAGAAACATTTACCGGCATCGATGGCATCAACGCCCAGGACGTGGCGGTCCAGGAGAGCATGGGGCCCATAGTTGACCGCACCAGAGAAAACCTGGCTCGTAGCGACATGGCTATAGTGGCAGCACGCCGCATGTTGTTGGAAGCTTCAAGGACCGTGGCCGACGGGGGTGATCCCCCCGGAATGGGAGACAGCTACTATCGGGTCCGTGCCATCGAAGACATCGTGCCCAACGGGGTCCAGTGGCGGGACGTCCTGATGCCGGAGATGTACCCGGAGTCCTAGAATCGGGGCAGTTGAAGTAGCGAAACACGTAGGGGCGACCCGATGTAGTCGGGGCGCCCCTGCTCGTATCAAATCTCTGCCGTTGATCCAGAGTCTAGGCTGATGTCACCGCAAAGGCGCCGACGGCTAGCTTGGGCAGGCTTACCGGTAGTTGCTGCCAAGTATCACCGTGATCTTGACTGCGAACGATGGTGCCCGATTCAGTCCCGGCGTAAACCGTGCCGGGAGATTGGAGGTCCCATTCAAACGCCACTACCATATCTCCGTCCTTGGCCGCTGACGTAATCAGATTCCAGTTACGGCCGCCATCTTTTGAGCGGTAAAACTGGGGACTCTCCCGACGTGCGTTGGCGGAGACTGTCAACAAAACTAAGTCCGCGTTGTCCGGGGCAGCGGTTATGTGTAATGCGTAGCGCCCATCCAGCCCATCATTTATCACTTCCCAGTTATCTCCCTCGTCGTCGGTGCGGTAGGGTGCCCTGGATGTGGCAACGTATAGGCTCTTTGGCCTGGCGCCGCTGAGGGTGATGCAGTGAACGTCGTCGTGGATCCCCGGCAATTGCTTCCAAGTAGCGCCACCGTCTCGGGAACGAACCATACCGCCTTCTTCTATCGCAGCGTACAGATAGCCGGCGTCGTGGGGAGCCACTCTCAAATCTCTGACATGGGAGTCCCTCGTCGGCGCATGGAATCCCCACTGATCGGATTCCGGTACGGCGGTAAAGCCCGTGCATTCCTGCCACGATTCGCCCCCGTCGGAGGAACTGTAGAGGGACGCGGGTTCGCTGCCCACGTACACTGTCCCCCCGTCGGTATGGTGAGCGGCGACGCTGTGAGCGTAGGGGCTGGGGTAGGCGTCCAGATGCTTCCACGTCTGTCCGCCGTCGTCGGTGCGGTAGACCCCGGCCTCGTAGGCGGCTAGATAGGCCCTTCCTCCAACCACCGGGCTGGCGGACAGCCGGGCGGAGGCGTGGGCCAGGGGAGTGACGTCACTGGTGATCCAGGTATCTCCCTGGCCTGATACTGCGCAAACACCTTCTTGTAAGCCCACGTATATCCTGCGGCTTTGGCTTTTATCGCCCGGCATCGCCAAGACTCCTTTAACTAGAATGGCTCCGGTTTCCTAACGTTCCAAGCCCGTGAATTTTCCGGTAACCGGCTGATGTCCAGCGTTTTCCTCGTAGGCTTCTTCCCGGAACAAGGCCAGGGACTTGATGACGGGGTTGTCTTGGATGGAGAACAGGATGGCTTCTTGGTTGGTATCGTTACCAAACTCGTGCCAAGCCCAAGACGGAACCACGAACAAATCACCCCGGCTCCAGTCGAACCTCTTTCCATCTATGATGCTGTAACCCTCGCCTTCGAATACATGGTAGACAGCGCTGGTAGTGTGCCGGTGGGCCCTGGTGTGAATGCCGGGGCGGATGAGTTGGATCCAGCAGGCCATGGTTGCTAAGACCGGCCCTCCAGTAGTGGGATCGGAATACTCCATGGCCACATCGTCGAAGGGGCTGGAATCTACTTGCGCTAGATTATAGAGAGCATCATAGGTGCGGTCCCATTTGTAGTGCCAAAGCTGGGAATAGGGCTTCTTGGTATCCTCCCAGGCGGGCCGCAACGCTCCCGAAGCGTACTTCTGCACCGACTCTCCGGTGCCGCTGACCGGGTGTGTGTCTTCGGGATAGTTCTCAAAGAAAGTGGCGTGCAGGTTGTGGACTAACGGAGTGTCCAAACCGTCCAGCCAAATCATGGGAGCGTCGCCTTCACTGTTGTGGTCGTGCCAGGTCCAAGAAGGAGTGAGGACCAAGTCACCGCGCTCCATGTAGCACTTGTCGCCTTCTACTGTGGTGTACACTCCCTCGCCTTGAAGAACCCAACGGATGGCCGTGGGAGTGTGCCGGTGGGCCGGGGCGCACTCGCCGGGCAGGAGGAGTTGCAGGGCCGCCGATATGGTGTGGGTGGTGCCATGTCCCAGAGCGGGATTGGCCAGCCGCAGCACCCGGCGCTGCACGTCCCGGTCCGGGGTGACGACTTCGCCGCTCCGCATCACCAAAGGTTCAACTTCGGACCATTTCCAGAGGAAGGGAACGACCTTGGGCCGTTCTTCGCCACGGCGCAACCATCCTGGCGCCAGGCTGGCCTGGTCGGTAGAGGCGTAGAAGCGTTCCAGATCTTCCGGGCTAACTTTGCCTTGAGATACCATGGGTATCCTCCTACGGAAACAGAATCACAGCTTGGGTGTTACAACCATCACCCTCGAGTTGTCTCGGAAAGTCTAAGCTGAGGGGTTGTTTGGGGGCAAGATTATCGGCATTGGCTCAACGCTGTCCAACCCTGGGGGATTGATTTTGTCCAGGGACTCCAGAAGGGCGTTGAGACTGTACGTCACTTCGGTCAGGTCCGGGTCTTGAATCTCCAAGCCCACCGCGTGACCAAGGGCTATCACTTCGTCTTTAGTCAAGTCAGCCATTGCCGCCTCCCGTTAAAACCAAGAAAGTTTGATTGCCTCATACTCCCGGAAATCGGGCGATCAGTCAATAGGTGGATCGGTATGGCCGATTCGGACCGCGGTGAGGAGGGGTCGTAGGAATCGGTTATCCAGGTAACCGTTCCGCCTTGAGGTACACATCCGGCTTGGGTATACTACCAACGTTCCACGGTTCCGTGGTTACATAATGACAAATCTTCACTTTGTGAGCGATCGATATGGACTTGGGTCTTGAAACCGGATTCGAGAAGTTCCCGGCGCCGGTCGAGTTGGGCGACTATTCTTTTTTCCTAGTTAAGAATAAGCAGGGCTATAAATTGCTGTCCAACATATGCCCCCATCACGGGTCGGAAGTAATTGATTGGGGCACCTGCTTCATGTGCCCAGATCACGGTTGGCGGTTCGAGTATGAAGGCGGCGAGTGCGTCAACGGCCCCAACGCCAGGATGTGGTCTTATGAGGTCACGGTGCAGGACGGGCATCTCCACGCCGACGTGCCGATCGAACTCTAAGGTTAACAGGCTTTTCTCACTCCCCCGGATGGACGTCTCTGACGCAAGGAGATCTGTTCTTCTCTGACGGAGGAATCAGCGGCGTCTCCGGTATCTCCTGCTCAGCCTTCCACCAGGGCTTTTCGGCCACCTAAACGCGCCGGACAATCTAACTGATGCGCCTGGGGCGAATCGGCTAGCAATAGCAGCGCCTTTCTTTTCGACTATCCAAATCATCGGCAACGTTAGCAGCCCCAAACCCAACAGAATCATCCGCAGCCGCCGGGGCCGGTATTCTATCCGCACTTGGTGCTTGCCTGGAGTCAACGGGACGCCCACGAAACTGGGCATGAGCATCACCGTGTCCGTCTTCACTCCGTCCACAGTTGCTCTCCAGTTCGGATGATACGTGTCTTTCAGCAGCAACATGCTGTCTCGCTCCACGTTGACATCGGCGGCGAAGTAATTGCCGCCAACTTCTTCGGAGATCACTGTGCCTCGGGATGGACCAGCAACGGCTTTAACTTCCGAGATGGCATCGACAGCTTCCGAAAGGGGCAGCGGACGCTCTAATCCTTGGGGAGCATCACCGAACGTCACTACGGGGAACTGCTTGGTTGCTGGCAGATCACTGTCCAGCCAGCTTGATGCCGCTGGATAGAGATCCCTTTTCCCGCCAACGAATGTCATGTCCGTACCGGCCAGGTCGAAATAACCGGTAGTATCCACTTCATATAGGCGGTGGCGTCCAAACTGCTGGAGCGGTATTACAAACTCGGGAAACTTTACGCTTTCAGGGGCAACCACGTAGCGGGCGTTGTAAAGATTGTAGTGGTCCCGACGCCGTTCATCGAAGTCGATCAAAAGATCGCTATTCAGCGAATAACTATGGTAAACATGTCCCATCATGTCCAACCCCTCTGCCTGGAGCAATGCGTAGGGACGCAAATAGCCAACGTAGTAGTTGTCGCTCCAATGTCTCCGGGAAGACGGGAGTTTCTGTCCCGCATAGACCCGTCCCGGCGGAAGTTGCTTCAACTTCTCCAACAACGCGCTAAATTCTTCGGCCTCTTCCGCCAATCCCTGACGGCTTTCTCGTAGGCCGATGGTATTTCCTCCTAGGTAAGATGCCCTTTCGCTATACACCGGCAGCAATACCAACATGGTCAACGTCAGAGCCGCAGTGACGTACCAACCGCTCCAGATACTTGTTCTTGAAATGGCCCAACGCAAAGGGGCAGCCAAAGTGACGGCAATCAGAAAGATGCTGATTAGCAGATAGTTAGACCATTGCAGCATGTCGGCTAGCGGGATTACCCCA
>CAXEOX010000058.1:0-18427 GCA_963997925.1 uncultured bacterium | reverse complement strand
TAGAAAGTGATGCCGGCTTCCTTGGACTCTTTAGTCTGTTTCAGCCAACGCCACCGCTGCAACGGGTCGCTGACCGCTCGCAACCAAACCCCAAAGAGGTTGAAAGATAGGGCGGTTAGGAAGATGGCCAATCCGGGAATCACCACGATCCACCAAGCAGTGGTTATGTACTGGCGTCCCGAGGCCAGCATGAGCCCCCAGGACGATTCCGGAGGCTGGATCCCGAAACCCAGGAAGCTCAGCGCCGACTCGGTCAGGATGTTCCGGGGCACTTCCAACGCCGCGATGGTCAACAGGGGGGTAATCAGGTTGGGCAGGATGTGCCTGGTGATGATTCGCTGGTCGCTGGAGCCGATGGCCTTGGCTGCCTCAACGAATGTCTGTTCCCGCAGGGACATCACCACGCCACGGGTGACCCGGCAATATAGCATCCAACGGGCAACGGCGAACACGATGATGATGTTGGTGAAGCTGGGTCCCAATATGAATAGCACCATCAACGCTAAGAACAACAGCGGGATGGACATGAAGACGTCCACCACCCGCATAATCACATCGTCTATCTTGCCCCGGTAGTAACCGGCTATCAGACCCAAGAAAATTCCGATGGAGCCGGAGACCAAGACCCCTAAGACTCCCACTGAGATGGATATCCGGCCTCCGTGAATCAGGCGGCTGACCATGTCCCGGCCCAAGTGATCGGTCCCCAGGAGATAGTAGCGCTGTTCCGTAACGTCGCGTGCCGTCGTGTCCTTTACGATGGCCGTACCGTACGATAAGGGAGCCAGGTGCCTCAGGCGGACTTGTTGCTCCTGATACTTATGGGGAGAAACCAGCGGCGCGAACAATACGGCCACTAGGACAATCACCAGGAAGACCCCGGATGCCAACGTTACCCCGTCGCTCAGGAACGCCTGAAGCAAGGGTTTGCGCCAGAGGGCCAAAAGCGGATGCGGTTTTTGAGTTAATGCGGTTGTGCCGTCTTGCATATTCCTACGATGTCCTTACTCGCACGTGGCGCTGCTTGTTGCTCCAGATCGTCTTATAACTAAGATAGCCGTTCGTCAACTGTATTGGATTCTGGGGTCCAGATAGGTGTAAACCATATCCACCGCCAGGTTTATTGCCATCACCATCAAGGCCACTATAAACACCGTGGCGGTAATCACCGGCAAGTCTCTGGCATTGATGGCGTCGATAAGCAGCGCGCCCAGGCCCGGCCAACCGAAGATAGTCTCGACGATCGTGGCCCCGTTCATGAATCCAGCCAACTCGTCTCCCATCAGTGTCACGATGGAGATGGAGGCATTTTTCAGTACGTGGGACTTAAGAATCACACCTTCCGCCAGCCCTTTGGACCGTGCGGTTGCCACGTACTGCTTTCCTAGCTCCTCAATCATCGTCGCCCGAGTGATTTGGGCATTGCGCCCCAGCACTCTGGGACACAGAGCTAAGGCCGGCAAAACAATATATTTCCAAGCGCCGAGACTATACCCGTCGAACCCCGAGGTTGGCAGTAACTCGAACTGGACGGCGATAAGCAAGACGAGCATGAGGGCCAACCAGAAATCGGGGACGGAAATAATGGCGAAGGTCAAAACGTTTACGAAGCGGTCGACAATGCCTCTGGGCCGCCGGGCCGCCAGCATTCCGATGGGGATGCCAATCATACCGATGCCCCAAGCCGCCGCAGCCAGAACTGCGGTGTTGGGGAGTCGTTCGAAAACCAGTGTCCGGGCCTCTATATGAAGCCTGATGGACCGGTCAAAATCACCTTGCAGCAGATTCCAGTAAAAATCAGCGAAGCGGATGTGCAAGGGCCGGTCCAACCCGTATTTGTGCCGTAGGGCGTCCACCACTTCTTGAACGGCGTCGTCTCCGACCAGCAACTCTACCGGGTCGCCTAATATGTTGGTTGCAAAGAATAGCAGGGCCATCAGGCCGGCCAAGATTAAGACCGAGTGGCCTACCCGCCGGATCATGTAGTTGCGCAAGGCAATTCCTCATCGCCATCGATCGACCGGAACTTCAGCAGAAACCCCGAGCCACCGCGAGCCGGATATTCTATATTACAAGAATTAAATCAAATATCGGGTTTCGCCAGTAACCGTGCCCTGGTTAATCTCCAGGGCACGGTCTTCAGCGCATCTCCTACCGGTTAAGGCAGGGTTATTACTTGGCGGTAAACCTCATGGAGTTGGGCCGGATACGCGGTGCGTAGTAAGGCTCCCACTCTAGGTCAGCTGCCAAACCATATATAGCTACGTTGACGAAATTCGGGTGGAAGAAGAAGTTTGCTTTGATGTAGTCCACCACCGCGATGTTCCGCTGAACCCGCAGGGGTCCAGTATCCGTGGCTATGGTTTCCGCCATCATGGCCTCAAGTTTGTCGTCGCAGACGCCGCTGCTGCGGCCGTAGCAACTGTTCCGCAGTCGCCCTTGGCGGGAAGCGAAGTCCAGTGACTCGGTGGAAGTAGCCGCCGAACCCACGTGCATCGACTTGAAGAACGGTTTGCCCGGACCCAGGTTCTTGCATTTTTCGTGGAGAGTAGCACCCGCAGCGGCCTCGTAATCCGATTTGGTACGTCCATGGCCGCAGTTAGACCGTCCGTTCGAAGAGAGGACCTGGGGCTCAAGGACATGCAACTCTGCGTTAACGCCTACCTCTTTCCAGTAGCTCACGACTGCCTCGCCATGCTCAACGTCTTTGGGAATTCGGTTGGAACGTATGTTGAGCTTGATGACGTTTTCAGGGTTGTAGTTGGCTATCTTCAGTAGCTCCCGTGCCCTCTCCGGGTCGTAGCCGTACGGGGCCGAGTTCTCCGGGGTAACGCCTTCGGTGCCAAGCTGGGCGGTGGTACCGAAGCACTCGAACAAGTTATCGAAAATCTCAGTCATCATAGTTTCGCAGTCGGTGGCCAGGTTCAAAGCCTCCCTGACTTCAATCTTGGTAAGCTCAGGGTGGTGAACAGTATCGAAGGGGAACATATACACTTCGTTGTTGGTGCCAACCTTAACCTTTGGTACCCGCTCCCGGTCTTCCAGAGAGATCTGGGCCCAATCGGCCTCCCCGGTTTCCAGCATAGCGGCCCGGATCAATGTCTCGTTGCGCCACAACACTATGACATGCTCTATGGTGGGGGCCTGAGCGTCCTTGGTCTTATTGGGTTTGTAGTCGTCAAAGGCCTCCAACTCCACGTTTCTGCCCCGCCGCCACTCTACCAATTTGTAGGGCCCGAGGCCCATGCTGTTGGCCGAGTGCTCGTCCTCGTCAGTGTTTTTGTACCATTCCACGTCCTGGAATTTTACGAAGGTCATGGTGCGGGGCAGGATGGGGCAAGCCACCCCGCAGACGATGTCCATAGTCAGAGGGTCTATCACCACACCTTTTTGAACTCCGTGGTAGGAGAAGGCGTTGGCATTGTTGTTGCCGCCGGTTTCTTCGTCGCCGCCGAAGGATATCCAGAATGCGGCCTGCTCGGCGTTCCATTCAGCCCCATTGTGGAATTTTATGTTCGGGCGGAGCTTGAAGCGCCAGGTGTCGGGCGCAGTTTGTTCCCAGCTCTCGACACCTGTCAACGGTACTACCTCAAAGGTGTCGTTATCGATCCAAAGGAAGGGATCCTGAACCATGTCTTCGCATACGATGTCCAGGATGTTGGCGGTACAGAGGCCAGTCGCGAACCCTACAGAGTTCGGTTCCCCCTCTGTAACGATGCGGACAGTGTCCTTAGCGCTTACTACCGCTGCGGGAATCGCAGTCGGTTCGGCCTTGGCTGCGGGTACCGGCGTGTTCGGTACATCTTTTATCACCGGCTGTGCTGGGATCACATTTGCCACGGTTGGCGTGGGCGCAGCGGGCGCAGTAGTAGACTGTTCGGCTCCGCCGCAGGCGGCGAGCGCCACGGCCATGATTGCAATCAATCCAATCGCCCAACGCCCAAGATGCAGCTTAATCGATGACTTCATATCTGATTCCCAGCCTCCTCAACGATTTTATTAGGATTTATTACTCGTAACTAGGCCCGTCCTGACCAACGGACGATAGCAGCCCCCGAGGATACATTACGAGAAAATAAGTTGTCAAGTGACGCCCGAGTAATGCCAGCGATATTACGAATACTAGTAACAAAAGCATGATAATCAGCGGTGTTAACGATTTTAACTTACGCTTAACTCATTCAAGCAAAACGGTGATAATTAATAGCAATATTATTATCAGTCGCCTCTTTAGACATTGGGAAATAATAAGCAATATAGATTTCACCGATGTTTTGTCAGATGGAAGGCCTCAACTCGGGAAGGGACTACGTGTCGAGACGCGAGAAGCCGGGAAGGATTATGGAGACGAGGAAAATACTGCTTTGAGGCTTGGCGGGTAGGAACTTTGGCGCGGCTGGCGGGGTTGGAGGAAATGCGCACATTTATGTGCGCATCTGTTGCATGTTAACCAATGTTGGCTGGTGTTGTTAGCCTCGCTATGAGTGTCGATGAACACCGTCCGTCACCCCTAAACAGCAATCGAAGCCGGCCCTTAATTATAGTTCCCCGGTTCTCTCCTGAGGATTGCCCTGTTGAATAGAAGATTGCCGACCGCCCCTGATTCCGTCTTCACGTGTCCAAGATGCACAGGTTGTAGATGTATTCATCTGAAGGTAAGATTGCCGCAAATCTTACTTTAGAAGATGACGATGAGCACAGAGGCTACGTTCTGTCCACACTGTGGTGAAGACCTACCCGAATCCAACGACCCCTTCTGCAAGCCATGCGGAGCGAATCTAACAGTAGTGGTGTCCGCAACAAATTGCGCCCGATGCAGCGAGCCGATCCAAGATATAGATCTTTATTGTAGGTATTGCCGTCACTTCGCCTCCTTTGACGCCTGATTCGACCTCCAGTATCCGCCTCAACCTGTTACAGGTTCATGAGCTGATTTAACCTGGTTCTGACTCGTTTCCAGCGCTAGATGGCATTGCCGATACTCAGCATGCCCAATCCGTTTGAGATCTCATGAAGTCTCTTTGATCCGCCTCACGATGAGCCTCAACCCTGGTTTGAATCCATCACCTTGTCATGGGCCACGTAACACAGTGGAAACATGTTTGTAACTTATTCGTAACCCATTGGAAACAACGGTGCAAAGTATCACCTCTAAGATGAACCTGCTCCAGTAACAGTGATCGCGTTCGGAGCAGGAGAGTCGGGGCTGATTCTCGTGGGTACCTCTGCCGGCCGGCGGACGTACCGATGGGAAAAGGGACTACGGTATTCCAAGGCATTCCAAGGCGGCTTTAGATTGACGAAGCGAATGTCCAATCTGTTTCCAGAGGGGGCAACTTGTTTCTAGCTCCCAGAGACCAGGAAAAGCTTCTGATATTTAGTGCCGGTGAGCTCGCCCGTAAGCGGAGAGACCGGGGTTTGAAATTGAACCATCCGGAAGCCCTGGCCTTGATAACCTCGGAGATTCTTGAGGGAATCAGGGACGGCCGGACGGTTTCGGACCTTATGGAATTCGGCGCCACCATACTTACCAGAGACGATGTCATGGAAGGAATTCCTGAGATGTTGACCGAGGTTCAGGTGGAAGGCACATTCCCCGACGGAACCAAGTTGGTAACGGTTCACAATCCTATTCGGTAATTAATACCACCCTTTGGGATGCGTCGAGGGTCTGCGGGCTAGCGCTTCGCCATATGAAGGCTGAATGTCCGGCGGATATGTACGTCTCTCCATTGTTCCCAGAAATCGTTAGTGAACAGATAGAAACTCGTATTGAAAACTAGGAGGACGCAGTTGTTTGATTCTATCAGTCGACTCAGAAATCATCGCTTTGTCTTATTCGGTCTAGCAATGATTGTTTCGTTGGTTTTCGCTGCCTGTGGGGGCGGCGCGGAGCCCACATCGGCACCGGTTACGGCTGTGCCACAGTCCAGTTCATCGGTAGGCTCCTCCGGAGACACGATCCAAGTAGGAATACTCCATTCCCTATCGGGAACCATGGCCATCAGTGAAACGGCGGTAAGAGACGCGTCGTTACTTGCCATAGAAGAAATCAACGCCGCTGGCGGCGTCTTGGGCAAGAAGTTGGTGCCCGTTGTTGAAGACGGAGCATCGGACTGGCCCACCTTCGCCGAGAAGGCGCAGAAGCTGATTCAGTCGGACGAAGTCGCGGTAGTCTTCGGTGGTTGGACCAGCGCCAGCCGGAAGGCGATGCTACCGGTATTTGAAGGTCTGAACGGACTGTTGTTCTACCCGGTGCAGTACGAAGGTTTGGAGACATCTCCCAATATCTTCTACACCGGAGCGACCACCAACCAGCAGATCGTCCCCGCCGTCGAGTACCTATTGGCGGAAGGCAAGACCAAGTTCTTCCTACTGGGTTCGGACTACGTATTCCCCCGGACCTCCAACCTGATAATCAACGCGCAGCTTGAAGCCGCTGGCCTGAAAGCCGTTGGTGAAGAGTACACGCCGTTGGGACACGTGGAATACTCCACGGTGATCAACAAGATTCAGGCAGCGGGTCCTGACATCGTATTCAGCACCTTGAACGGTGACTCCAACGTAGCCTTCTTCAAGCAGTTGAGGGACGCGGGAATCACAGTTGATGACATCCCCACGGTATCGGTCAGCGTGGCCGAGGAAGAGATCCGAGGCATCGGGGCCGAGAACATGCTAGGTCACTTGGTAGCCTGGAACTACTTCCAGACCACCGATACTCCGGCGAACACCAAGTTCGTGGCGGCATACAAGGCCAAGTTTGGAGACGACCGTGTAACGGATGACCCCATTGAAGCTGGTTATTTTGGGGTATATCTTTGGGCTGCAGCCGTTGAAAAGGCTGGCAGCACGGAAGTTGGAGCTGTAAAGGCCGCAGCTGGCGGCATCCAGTTTGACGCGCCAGGCGGCGTGGTAACGGTTAACGGCGACAATCAGCACGTATCCAAGACGGTGCGGGTTGGTAAAGTCCGCGCCGACGGTCAGATAGACGAAGTCTGGAACTCCGGTGCGCCGGTAGAACCCGACCCCTACCTGGAGACCTATGGCTGGGCCAGCCGCTTCCACCGGAAGTAGCCTTCGCATCGAGTTAAAGCGGAGCGATCAGGAATCCGCTAAACTCCTTCAATAAGTTGAACGAGAATCTTGCTCTTCCTTGTGCTACTTGGGAGAGCAAGATTATCTTCGACCTTGCAAAAACCAACCACGGATAATCCAACCACCGAATAACCAACCACGGATGTCCCGAAAAACGGCGACAGGGAACGGTAGCATGGAAGTCAGTCAATGACAGACCCGGCAGCCTGGGCTGTACAGATATTCAACGGTCTCAGTATGGGCTCCATCTTCCTATTGGTCGCCCTAGGCCTGGCTCTATCCTTCGGTTTGATGAACATAATCAATCTCGCCCACGGCGAGTTTATTATGATTGGGGCATACACTACTTACTCACTGCAACAACTGGCCATCGTCCTAACCGGAACCCCTGCCGCAGATTACAGTTATTTCATCTCCATCCCTGTAGCATTCCTGGTGGCCGGCGCAGCGGGATTCATTATTGAGCGTCTGCTGATAAGACACCTTTACGGCCGGTCCTTGGACACACTCCTGGCTACCTGGGGCGTTGGTCTTTTCTTGCAGCAACTGGCCCGTACTATATTCGGCGCGCCCAACGTCCAAGTGGTATCGCCTTCATGGCTCACTGCCACGGTAGACATCACAACGAACCTGGTTCTGCCGGTTAAGCGGATCTTCATCATCGCTTTGGTGATGCTGTGCTTGGGAGGACTATTCTGGTACATGTTCCGCTCAAATTGGGGACGCAGAACCCGGGCGGTGATGCAAAACCGGCCGATGGCGTCCAGCTTGGGCGTGGCCACCAATCAAGTAGATAGCCTCACTTTCGCTTTGGGGTCGGGTCTGGCTGGGGTTGCGGGATGCGCCCTGGCGCTGCTTGGCCCCATCGGTCCTTCCATGGGCACCTTCTATATCGTTGACGCATTCATAGTGGTTATCCTGGGAGGGCTGGGTCAGATTCCCGGCACCATCCTGGCTGCCCTTTTGATTGGCATGTTCAACAGCATCTTTGAGTTTTCCACCACCGCTGTTGTCGGCAAGGTGTTGGTGTTTGGCTTGGTCATCCTGTTCCTCCAGTGGAAACCCAAAGGTCTTATGCAACTGAGGGGACGTTAACCGGGATGCTGATTCGAACGAGGAACCAGGCGATATGGTAAGCCTGGTGTTAAGACGCTTCCCCGGCGGAATGAGCGGACACTTGTCTCGTTTCGGACCACCGATTATATTGCTGCTCTTGTTGCTGGCGGCGCCTCTGGTATTGTCCGACTTTCGAATCAACCTATTAGGTAAGATACTAGCCTTCGCCATACTGGCCTTGTCATTGGACTTGATCTGGGGTTATGCCGGAATGCTTAGCCTGGGCCACGGCGTCTTCTTTGGGTTGGGCGGATACGCCTTTGCCATGTTCCTCAAGTTGGAGGCGGCAAAAGGGGAACTTCCAGACTTCATGTTCTGGAGCGGACTGAAAGAACTACCCACATTCTGGGCTCCCTTCCAGTACGCCTGGTTCGCCATCCCCATGGTAGTAATCTTGCCCAGTTTATTGGCCGGCGCACTGGGTTTCTTGGTATTCCGCAGCCGCATCACCGGGGTCTACTTCGCGCTTATTAGTCAGGCGCTGGCGTTGATGGTCAGCATATTGTTCATCGGCCAACAACCCTATACTGGAGGCACCAATGGATTGACCAACCTGACCTCGGTCTTTGGTCATTCCCTGTACAGTGTCGAGACTCAGAAAACCCTCTACTACGTCACGATATCTTTTCTGGTTGGTTCCTATCTGCTGTGCCTGGGTATAGTGTCATCACCTTTTGGAAGGCTTTTGGTGGCGATCCGAGACGACGAGAACCGGGTTCGCTTCTCCGGATACGACCCGGCGATATTCAAGACCGCTGTGTACGTTGTGTCAGCGGCTCTTGCCGGCATCGGAGGAGCTTTATTTGCTCCCCAGGTAGGCATCGTTTCACCGACCATGATGGGGATCGTACCGTCCATCGAAGTAGCCGTTTGGGTGGCCGTGGGCGGACGAGGGACTTTGATCGGAGCAATCATCGGCGCCATTGTCGTGAACTACGCCAAGAGCCTGCTCAGCGAGTCATTCCCGGACTTTTGGACCTATTTCTTGGGTGCGCTGTTCATCGGAGCGGTGCTCATCTTTCCCCGGGGTATAATCGGATTGCTTCGACGTGAGGGCTGGCAGTGGCCCCGATGGATGAGCGTAGCCCGCCGCCGTTTGACTGCCGTGGGAAACGCCACCGCCAGCGTTTGGGGAGGTATCAAGTAATGACCCAGAACGGGCACTACGAAGGAGCTTCCATCCCCGCAGGCAAACTTGCCGGCGATGGCCGCAACATATTGTCGGTGGAGAAATTGACCATTGCTTTCGATGGTTTCACGGTGCTGGATAACCTGGATTTCTCCATCGGCTATGGGGAGATGCGATTTCTGATCGGCCCCAACGGCGCGGGGAAGACTACTCTCTTAGATGTGATAACCGGAAAGTCCAAGGCCAACGATGGATCCGTGACTTTCGATGGAGATTTAGACCTTTCCCGCCGCTCCGAACATGCCTTGGTGAAGCTGGGCATCGGTCGAAAATTCCAGACGCCGTCGGTATACAACAGCTTAACTATCTTTCAAAACCTGGAGGCGTCCGCCAGATTTCGCAACCGGATAATCGGGCTGTTTCGACCTATGAGCCGGGCAATCATCCAACGGATACACGAGACCTTGGAGTTGACTGGTCTAACCGACCGGCAGGAACAGAACGCGGGGATACTGTCCCACGGCGAGAGGCAATGGCTGGAGATTGGTATGTTGCTTGTCCAAGAACCCAAACTGCTGCTCTTGGACGAACCGGTTGCGGGTATGACACGACGGGAACGCGACCGCACCGGTCAGTTGCTCCAAGACATCGCCCGGGACCGCTCGGTGCTGGTGGTAGAGCACGACATGGATTTTGTCAGGCAGTTTGCCCGTATCGTCACAGTGCTGCACCAAGGCAAGGTCTTAAGCGAAGGCACGATGGGCATCGTGCAACAAGACCCTCAAGTGGTTAGGGCTTACCTGGGTAGAAGCCGTGGCCAGACCGGGACAGCAGCGGCGGCGGCAGGAGAAGGGATCCTTCCAGCACGGGATGTTTCCACAGCTACAACCGGAGAATCCACCATCTAGATGGTGGATAAACTACGAATCAAACTATGAACAACACGATGCTAGGCATTCAATCGCTGTCGGCGGGATACGGACAGAGCGCCATCCTTAAAGAAGTTAACATCATCATGGCTCCGGGCCAGGCGGTGTCCTTGATGGGGCGTAACGGAGTGGGTAAAACTACCCTGTTGAAGTCACTCATGGGTCTCATCAAACCCAAGACCGGCAAGGTCATTTTGGAAGACAATGACGTCACCAATTGGCCGGCCAATAAGAGGGCGATCGCCGGGATCGGTTACGTTCCCCAAGGCCGGGAGATATTCCCATATCTCACGGTGCATGAAAATTTGCTGATGGGCCTGGAAGCTCTGCCTAACGCCGAGCGCAAGATCGAAGCCTTAGATGAGATGTACGAACAATTTCCGGCATTGCAAACCTTCGGAGCCAAAGCCGCCGGGACCCTCAGCGGCGGACAGCAGCAACAGTTAGCCCTGGCCAGAGTTCTGGTTCGCAAACCCAAGGTCTTGCTGCTGGATGAACCCACCGAGGGTTTGCAACCCAACATAGTTCAAGAGATCGAAGACTTGCTTCATGGCCTCAGGGAACGCCAGGAGACCGCCATACTCCTGGTGGAGCAGTTCTTGGATTTTGCCATGAGCGTGGCCGACCATTGCTACGTCATGGAGAACGGAGCCATCGTCCTGGAGGGGCAGACCAAGGACTTGGACCGGAACTCGGTCCGGGAATACCTGGCCGTTTAATCAACCTCAGTAACTCTCTGAAACCTAGATCTATAACTTAGACCAGCACAGGGTATTTAGGAGGAAGCAGCATGGTGTCACAAGACCGCGCGGAGAAAGAGTATGTCTTGCAGGCCGCCAAGGACGCCGACGTCAAGTTCATCCGGCTTTGGTTCCCAGATATCCTGGGCCACCTGAAAGGCTTTGCCATCAACGTTGACGACCTTGAAGACGCATTGAATGAGGGCGTGGGCTTTGACGGTTCCTCCATAGAGGGTTTTGCCCGGTTCCAAGAAAGCGACATGCGAGCCTTTCCGGATCCGAACACCTTCGCCTTGCTTCCCTGGCGTCCCTCGCAAAACGCCGTGGCTCGTATGTTCTGCGATGTTCGCCGCCCCAAGGGCGAAATCTTCACCGGAGATCCCCGGGCTGCGTTGAAGCGGAACATCGAAAAGGTCGCCAAACTGGGGTATACCTATTACGTGGGCACGGAACTGGAATTCTTCCTGCTGAAGAATTCCCAGAGCCCCGAATTCCTGGACAACGGCGGCTATTTCGACCAGCTTAGCAGCCAACCTGCCAGCGACCTACGCCGGGACACCGTTCTGAACCTGGCTGAGATGGGCGTGCCGGTCAAATACTCCCACCACGAGGCCGCCCCCAGCCAGCATGAGATAGACCTGCAATATACCGATTCTCTGGCGATGGCCGACAGTATCATGACCGCCAAGCTGGTCATCAAGGAACTGGCCCAACTAAGCGGAGCCTACGGCTCATTCATGCCCAAGCCCGCGACGGGGATAAACGGGTCCGGAATGCACGTCCATCAGTCCCTGTTCCAAGGTGACAAGAACGCCTTCTATGATGACGAGGACGAGCACTACCTTTCCGAAACCGGCAAAAAGTTCATCGCCGGATTGTTGCATCATGCTCCTGAGATAACCGTGGTGACCAACCAATGGATCAACTCGTACAAGCGCCTGGTTCCCGGGTTCGAAGCCCCGGTATACGTCTCCTGGGCCCACGTAAACCGGTCCGACCTGGTGAGGGTGCCCGCATACAAACCCGGCTATGAAAGCTCGGTGCGCATCGAGTACCGGGCCCCGGATCCAGCCTGCAATCCCTACCTGGCTTTCAGTGTGATGCTGGCCGCCGGCATGAAGGGGATCGTGGAGGACTATCCGGTACAGCCGCCGGTACAGGGCAACGTGTTCCAAATGACCGAGGAGCGCCGCCAGTCGCTGGGGATCAAGGAATTGCCCGCCAGCCTGGGAGAAGCCATTGCACTGGCCGAACGCAGTGAATTGCTGCCGGAGGCTTTGGGCGACCATATATTCAACAGTTTTCTCGAGAATAAGCGGATAGAGTGGCGGGATTACCGCGCCACGGTCACCGATTTCGAGGTCTCACGTTATCTGCCTATCCTTTAAATAGGGCGCGAGGCAGACTCCTGAGACTGGACGGAGTAGCGATTAAAAATGATACCCGGAGAGTACGTGTTAGCCGATACGCCCCTCGCCGCCAATGAAGGCCGGCGAACGCTGGAACTGACGGTAGCCAATACTGGCGATCGTCCGATTCAGGTGGGTTCTCACTTCCACTTCTTTGAGGCTAACCGGGCCCTGAGGTTTAATCGTGAGGCCGCATTTGGAATGCGCCTGAATATCCCCGCCGGAACCGCCGTGCGTTTTGAGCCCGGCGATGACATGTCGGTGACGTTGGTGGAGTTGGGCGGGAATAAGATGGTCTATGGGCTAAACTCCCTGACCAACGGACCCACCACCGGCGAAGATGCCCGCGCTGCGGCGTTGGCCAAGGCCAGGGAAGAAGGGTTCTTGGAGGATACGCCATGAGCCTGGGAATACCCCGCAGGCAATTTTCCGACCTGTTTGGCCCAACGGTCGGCGATCGCATCCGGTTGGCCGACACCGAGTTGTTCATCGAGATTGAAGAGGACCTTACTTCCCACGGCGATGAAGCCAAGTTCGGTGGCGGCAAGGTGCTGCGCGACGGCATGGGCCAGTCTTCCTGGGCCACTAGGTCCGACCAGACCCTAGATACCGTGGTCACCAACGCCGTGATATTGGATCATTGGGGTATCGTTAAAGCCGACGTGGGTATCCGCGACGGACGGATCGCCGCCATCGGCAAGGCGGGCAACCCCGACATCATGGATGGAGTGACACCGTGGATGACCGTGGCCGCCGGCACCGAAGTGATTGCCGGAGAAGGCATGATACTGACTCCCGGCGGCATCGACCCGCACATTCACTTCATATGTCCTCAGTTGGCCTGGGAAGCTCTCGCCTCAGGGATAACCACCCTTATCGGGGGTGGTACCGGCCCGGCTACCGGCACCAAGGCCACAACCTGCACTCCGGGCGAATGGAACATCCATCGCATGTTGGAGGCGTCCGAGGAGCTACCGGTCAATCTCGGCTTTCTGGGCAAGGGGAACGCCTCTCACCAAGAGCCTTTAACCGAGCAGATCCGGGCCGGGGCCATGGGATTGAAGCTTCATGAAGACTGGGGGACCACTCCCGCAGCCGTCGACGCAGCTCTCACTGCCGCCGAAGCTTATGATGTTTCGGTCGCCATACACAGCGACACCCTGAACGAAGCCGGGTACGTGGAGGATACGATCCGGGCTTTCAAAGGCCGTACCATCCACACCTACCATACCGAAGGCGCAGGGGGCGGCCACGCTCCGGATATCATCCGGGTGTGCGGCGAGGCTAATTGCCTTCCATCCTCGACTAATCCCACCATGCCCTTCACCGTAAACACCATGGACGAGCATCTGGACATGCTCATGGTCTGCCACCACCTTAATTTGGGCATACCAGAAGATCTAGCTTTCGCCGAGTCGCGTATCCGCGCCGAAACCATCGCCGCCGAAGATATCCTCCACGACATTGGTGCGATAAGTATGATGTCCTCCGACTCCCAGGCCATGGGACGGGTCGGCGAGGTTATCCTGCGGACCTGGCAAACGGCCGACAAGATGAAGCGTCAGCGTGGCCCCCTACCTGGGGAGAAGCCCGGCAACGATAACCTGCGGGCTCGCCGTTACATCGCCAAATACGGAATCAACCCGGCCATCGCCAACGGAATCTCCCACGAGGTTGGGGCGATCGAAGTAGGGAAGTTGGCCGACATGGTCTTGTGGAGCCCAGCCTTCTTCGGTGTAAAACCGGACCTGGTGATTAAGGGTGGCTTCATAGTCGCGGCCGCCATGGGTGACCCCAACGCCTCTATACCCACACCCCAGCCGGTGATATTCCGGCCCATGTTCGGGTCGTTGGGCCGGGCAAGGTTTTCTACGTCGGTTACCTTTCTCTCGACTGCGGCTTTGGAGGCGGGGGTCCACCAGAAGTTGCAGCTACAGAAACGGGCCGTTGCCGTAAGCGGATGCCGTTCGTTGACCAAGGCAGACATGGTACTGAACAACACCTTGCCAAACATCGAAGTGGACTCGGACACATACGAAGTGCGGGCCGACGGCGAACTCCTAAAGTGTGAGCCGGCTCAGACTCTGGCCATGGCCCAGCGCTACTTCCTCTTCTAATCAATATTTTTAACATAATGTTGGAAGACCGAATGGCTATCCACGTCAGCCTGCTTCAATTCGCGGACGCTCTCTTCCCCATCGGCGGCTACGCCCATTCTTTCGGGCTGGAATACTTCGTAGAATCGGGACAGGTAAAAGACCCCGACGGTGTACGAGAAGTGTTGACCGCTTATCTCCATGGCCGGGCCGGACCATGTGACGCTGTAGCGGTCGTTATCGCCGGGCGTTTGGCCCATCAGCGTGATTTGGACGGATGCCTGGCGTTGGATCACGACCTGGACGCGATGAATCACGTGACCGAGTCCCGAGGGGCAAGCCGCCAGATGGGACACCAGACAGCCCGGGTGGCGTCGGCACTGACCGAAGACCCGTTCTTGAACGACTATCTTGCCGCCGTAGAGTCAGGCGAGACGCCAGGGCATCATCCAGTGGCGTTTGGCATCAGCGGCGGAATCATCGGTTGGGACCCGGAACAGGCAGCCTCCGCCTTTCTCTTTTCCACGGCGTCCCAAATCGTCGGAGCAGCCAGTCGGTTGATGCCCCTCGGTCAACTCGATGCCCAGAAGGTTTTATGGGCGGTAGGCCCCCTGATAGCCAGCCTGGCCCATGAGGCTCTCGGCAAGGAGTCTCAAGACATATGGAGCTTCAGTCCAGGCCTGGAAGTCGCTGGGATGCGTCACGCAAGATTGGAGCAACGGTTGTTCCGTTCCTGAGATGCCATATTAGTCAGTCGTTCAACTGGAGGAAACATGCCCCAACAAGCATTCACTGTAGGGATCGGTGGTCCGGTAGGTTCCGGCAAAACCGCGCTGGTGGAGGCTTTATGCCGCCGGCTGAGCGATAAACACGAGATTGCGGTGATCACCAATGACATCTACACCAAAGAGGACGCCGAATTCTTGGTGCGACGAGAAGTCCTTCTCTCGGAACGCGTGCTGGGCGTAGAGACCGGCTCCTGCCCCCACACTGCTATACGGGAGGACGCCTCAGTTAACCTGGAGGCCATACGCCAGTTGACTGACCGATTTCCGGACTTGGAGTTGATTCTTCTGGAGAGCGGCGGAGATAACCTGGCGGCGACGTTCAGTCCGGAATTGGTGGATACCTCAATCTACGTCATCGACGTGGCCGAGGGCGACAAGATTCCCCGCAAAGGCGGACCCGCCATCACGCGGTCTGAGCTTCTGGTGATTAACAAAGTCGATCTGGCCCCATACGTGGGCGCTGACCTGTCGGTGATGGAATCCGACGCTACCAGGGTGAGGGAGGGAAGACCGTTCTATTTCACCAACCTCCGCAACGGCGACGGCGCCGATAACGTAGCGAATTGGGTGCTGGAAAGACTTCCCTCCCAAGTGAAGAGCGGCTAGTCTGCTTTGCCCTTTCGGTTGAACTGATGGAAGGTCACTTAAACCTCCGATTTGAACAACGTGGTCTACGTACCGTCTTGACCCAGAGCCGCTCTACGTTGCCGTTACAGGCTTCAAAACCCATGGAGATTGAAGGCAGCGAAGGTGCTGCATGGGTCATGCTGTTGAACCCGACCGGAGGACTACTGGGCGGCGACTGCCTGACCACGACCATTGACTTGGCCAAGGGCGCTCACGCCGTCCTGACAACCCCTTCCGCCACCAAGGTATACCGGTCCGATTCCGCCCCAACCTTCCACCGAACCGACATCCATCTTGCTGATGACGCAGTGTTGGAATATCTACCGGACCATGTCATTCCCCATCCCGGGGCATCCCTGGTACAGTCTCTATCTATCGACATGGAACCCGGCAGCCGCGCCATCGTTCTGGACGTATTCTCGGTGGGAAGGGTTGCCCGGGGAGAAAGGTGGTTATTCAACGAATTGACCACCGAAGTGGTAATCAGCCGCTCCGGGCAGCCCGTTTGCCGGGATAGGATCTGCATCAAACCTGAATCTTGGATACCGTCGGGGCTGGGTGGAATGGATGGAGCGTCCTACGCGGCAACCATGTTGCTGTGCGCCGACGGTCCTCTTGACTGGCCAGACATCGCTGGCACATTCACCAACTGCTTCTCGGACAACCAAGACGCCACCGGCGCAGCCTCCGCCCTAGCCAACGGAGGCTGCCTGATACGCTACTACACTCAGTCCGCCCAATGCCTCAAGCAAGTAACCCGCGCCCTATGGGCAACGGCCCGGTGCGCTCTTCTGGAACGACCTCCGTTGGAAATGCGGTAGGGGTTTGGCATCGCCTACCATAGCGTTATGATGTAGAGTGTTGAAAGCCATATCCAGCAGGCCGGGGCGATGCTCCGGCTATTGATTTTAGGCTTAAATTTGGAGAGTTGATTTGACTACCAATTTCGTAACGAACGAGGAGATTGTCCAGGAGGCTCGGAGGCGGTTGGGACAGGGGCCGTGGGATTATCTGTGCGGCGCTTCTGAGTCGGAGACCACGATGCGGCGCAACCGGTTGGCTTTCGACCGCATCGCCTTTCGGCCGCGGGTGCTGGTAGATGTCTCCAACCCGGATACTTCTACCGTTTTCATGGGACATAACATGCGGATCCCGGTGGTGATAGCGCCCGTAGGTTCGCTTCAAGTGTTCATACCGGAAGGCGGAGTTGCCGCCACCAAGGCTGCCGGGGAGTTTGGAATCGTCCACGTCGTCAGCTCCGTAACCGAGCCGTCTCTGGAAGAGACATCGGCGGCGACGGATAGCCCCAAGATATTCCAGCTCTATATCCACGGCGATTGGGATTGGACGAAAGAGATGATTGACCGGGCGAAGAACGCCGGTTACAAGGGTCTTTGCATCACGGTGGATACGGCCAATTACAGCCGCCGAGAGCGTCCCTTGCTCACCCGTTGGCTGCCGGTCTCACAGCGTAGTCCTCGCGACCCCAAATGGTCGGCGTCGGTTACCTGGGAAAGCATCGACAGGATCAAAGAGTACGCCGGTCTTCCCTTCATGCTAAAAGGCATCGCCTCCGGAGCGGACGCAGCGCTGGCGATGGAGCATGGAGTCGATGTCATCTGGGTGTCGAACCACGGCGGGCGGCAGTTGGACCACGGGTTGGGAACGATGGAGATGCTTCCCGAGATTGTGGACGCGGTCGATGGCAAGGCTGAGATTGTCGTTGACGGTGGGGTCCAACGGGGCAGCGACGTTTTGAAGGCGATCGCCATGGGCGCCAAGACAGTCTCCATCGGCAAATTGCAGGGCTGGGGCCTGGCGGCTAACGGGACGCCGGGATTGGTGCGGGTTCTGGAGATTCTACAGGAGGAGATCCGAGTGGGTATGGGTCTGATGGGAGTTACGTCCATCGACCAACTCTCTCCGTCCTACGTTTGTAAAGCGGAAGCGGTAACCCAACCCCACGAGATGAGTGCTTGGGTCAACATGCCGGAGGGGCGGATAACCTAGAAAACTTTCAAGTATCGATGTTCTGAGCCGCCCTGGGATCAACCCGGGGTGGCTTTTTTGTGGCTAGTTATCTTCAGGGCCTACCCAGAAATGGGGATTGTAGGCGACCTCCCAGAGGTAACCGTCTGGGTCTCTGAAGTAGGCGGAGTAGCCGCCCCAAGAGACCTTTTGCGGCGGCTTAACCAGCGTTGCCCCTACTGACACCGCCTGTTCGATTACTTGGTCTACTTCAGCCTCTGATGCAACGTTGTGGGCCAAGGCGAATCCGCTGAACCCGCTACCCTCCGGAGATACTGCGGTATCCTCGGCCAGGGAATCCCGTGGGTACAGACCTAGCCAACTGCCGTTAAGCGTGAAAAAGGCGACGCCGGGTGGCGAATCCATCTTGGGGAACCCTAGCCCGTCATGGTAGAACTTGATCGAGGTTTCAAGATCGACCACGCCCAACGTAATCATGCTTATTCTTGGTTTCACTATCCTCCTGCGCC
>CAXEOX010000057.1:0-18429 GCA_963997925.1 uncultured bacterium | reverse complement strand
ATGGCTCGAAGCAAACGAGGCTCACCAACAACGATAGCTCAGACGAATGGCCAGCTTGGTCTTCCGATGGCCAGCATATCGCTTTCACGTCCAGAAGAGATGGAAACGAGGAGATATACATGATGAGCCCAGACGGCTCCAATCAGACGAACTTGACTGACCATCCCGCGGATGATAGCTACGCGGATTGGCCCCCTAAATCCGAAGGAGGGAATTCATGACCAACCCACAAGTGCGATTGCTAGCCAGCGCCATGATTGCCGGGGCTCTGGCCTCAAGCACCGATAATCTCAACGTCAATGTTGGCATTACCATCATCTTGGTGAGCGGCGTTCTGTTCCTAGTTGAATATGTTCGCAGCCAGAGATAGAACGATAATCCTGGCCTATTATGCGGCCTTCCTCAACCGATCCGTCCCTGCATCACGTTCCAGACCTTTTCCGGCGTCAGCGGCGTGTCGATATGCTGCACTCCAAATCCGGACAGGGCATCCATCACCGCATTGGCTACCGCTGCGGGAGCGGCCACTGTGGGTAGCTCCCCCACTCCCTTGATCCCCAAAGGGTTCATGGGCGAAGGCGTTTCGTAGGTGTCCAGGCGCAACTCAGGAAGACCTTGGGCCGACGGCATGGCGTAGTCCATCAAGCTGGCTGTCAGGGGTTGGCCGTCTTCGGTATACTCCATCCCTTCCCACAGAGCTTGACCGATTCCCTGGGCAATCCCACCGTGCACCTGACCTTCGACCAGCATGGGATTTAGGATTCGGCCGCAGTCGTGAATGGCGGTGTAGTCCAGTATCTCAATCACGCCGTTTTCCCTACTGACCTGGACCGCCACCACGTGGGTGCTGAAGGAATGCGGGCTTTGGTAGGGTTGGCCCAGCGTAAAGCTGCCACTGAAGTCCAGACCAGGCGTCACTCCCGGCGGCAATTTTTCTTCTTGGTAGGCCGCCGCCGCCAATTCCGAGAATGCGACGGTCTTCCCCCGGTCCTGACGGCTAAATGCCTCCCTTTCCTCCAGAACAACATCTGCTTCGGCGCATCCCAACATATGGGCGGCGATACTCACCAGCTTGTGGCGGGCTTCCTCTGCTACCAAGTACAAAGCAGAACCACCGACCACCGTCGCCCTCGTCGCTCCGGTTCCACCGCCAGAAGGGACCACGGCTGTGTCTCCATGCAATACTTCGACATCGCTGGGCGTGACTCCCAGTTGGTCGGCGATAATCTGAGCGAACGCAGTCGCCGAACCTTGGCCGTGGGGAGAAATGCCGGTCAATGCCGTGATTTGGCCGTCCGGCTCAATCTTGAGCCATCCCTCCTCATTGCGTGACTCTCCCGAACCTCCCGACATCTTTATCACCGTGGACAAGCCGACGCCGATTAGAGGTCCGTCACCGGTCTTGCTCGCCCGCGACTTTTCACGCCATCCATAGTAGTCTGCCATCTCCAGGGTCCGGTCGAACACCGTGTCATAGTCTCCGGAGTCGTAAGTTAGCCCCGTCGGCGTAACGTAAGGGAAATCCCCTGGGGAGATAAAGTTCTTTCTGCGCACCTCGGCCGGATCCAAACCCAATTCCTGGGCCACTAGGTCAACCGTACGCTCCATGCAAAATGCCGACTCGGGACCTCCCGCCCCACGATAAGCTCCAGTGGGCGGTTTGTTAGTAACCACTCCCAAAACCTCTATCCTAGCCGTGGGAGTCTTGTAGGGACCGATGATGCGGTGGCTGGCCCGGTATGGCGGCCCAGGTGTTGAATTGCCGAAATACGCTCCCCCATCGCCAACGATCTGAAGACGGATGCCTAAGATCGTGCCATCATTCTGCACCGCCGCTTCCACGTTCACCGTATGGCCCCTGCCGTGAAAGCCCAGCATGTTTTCTTGCCGGTCTGCCACCCATTTAATGGGCTTGCCCAGCTGCAAGGTCAAGTAAGTCACAGCCAGGTCTTCGGGGAAAACGCCACCCTTCTCGCCGAAACCTCCTCCCACGTCAGGAGCAATCACCCGGATTTTCTCTTCCGGAAAGTTCAAGAGCCGGGAAGTCTGCCGTTGCACCCGGTGGGCCCCTTGGGTCGAGGCCCATATGGTGAGAAAATCGTCTTCAGGTTGATAGTGGGCAATCAGAGCGCGAGTCTCCATCGGCACCGGAGCCAAGCGTTGCACATCGAACCTCTGTTCCACCACCCGGTCCGCCAGGGCGAATGCCTCGTCCAGCTTCTCGCCTTGCCTGTCATGATGGATCCGCAAGGCAACGTTGGTGCCCAACTCCTCGTGAATAGGAGTAGACTCCGGTGACGCGGCATCCAGAGGGTCAAGTACTACAGGGAGCGGCTGGTAGTCCACCTGAATCAACTCTAGGGCGTCCCTGGCTTGGCTCGGATCTTGAGCAACCACCACCGCAACCGTCTGCCCTACGTAGGAAACCTTCCCAACGGCAAGAGCCGGATGTTCGGGCGCATTGAATTCGTCGACCTCCCACTCTCCGCTCATGGACCTGGTTGGCAGATCCGGAACGATTCCCAAAATGTCGTCTCCCGTCAGGACAGCCTCCACACCGGGCATCTCCCGAGCCGCGGCCACGTCGATAGACCTGATACGAGCATGGGCATGGGTACTGCGAAGGAAGACGGCGTGAAGCATCCCCTGAATCTTGATATCATCCACGTAGAAACCTTGGCCGGACACGAGTCTGAAGTCTTCGAATCGCCTGACTGGCTGTCCCGTATAACTCAATCTGTTCCTCCCCTATGACGCACAATTGGCGGCGGTAGCGAATCCACAGTGAGAATTTGTTACGATGATGCGACCCATTGTATAACGGTACTTGGTCCGCCACCAGCAGCTAAAGAGAGCGACACAATCTGGTTAACAATTCCGTCATTCCAGCGCAGGCCGGAATCCCTGCTCCGCATGCAACCTGACAGACTTTAGAGACAGAACCACGCGATAACCACACTAAGGAGATAGCCCAAGATTTGTGGGAAGCCAACGAGGACAACCTAGAAGCCATCGCCATGGGGGCCGGAATCCTGGGCACAGGAGGCGGCGGCAACCCCTATATAGGACAACTCCGGGCCCGGCAGGCCATCAGAGAGCGGGGTCCGGTCACCGTGCTAGACCCGTCGGAGCTACCTGACGACGCTCAAGTCATCTGCGTAGGTGGCATCGGGGCGCCAACCGTCGGTGTCGAAAAGGTGAGAGACCTTCAATCTCTATACGCTCTCCAGGCCATCGAACAATTCACCGGCAAGAAAGCGACCGCCCTGATTTCCAACGAGATTGGCGGCAGCAACTCGGTGGAACCGCTGATACCGGCCGCGATAACTGGTCTCCCCGTAGTCGACGCCGATGGTATGGGCCGAGCCTTTCCTGAGTTTCAGATGAAGACCTTCTTCGTCTACGGCGTACCATGGTGTCCCATGGCCATCGCCGACGAGAAAGGGAACACGGTAATCATTCCACAAACCATCAACCCGGCATGGGCCGAAAGACTTGCGAGGGCAATCACCGTCCAGATGGGTTGCGTCGCTTGCTACGCCATCGCCCCCATGACAGCGGAGCAGGTTAGGACAACGGCGGTGCTTAACTCGCTGTCCTTGGCCCGAGATTTGGGAGATGCGGTAATAGGGGCCAGGCTAAGGGGTGAAGATCCTTTAGCAGCCATTTTAGGCACGTGTCCGGGCCTCATTCTGTTCACCGGCAAGATTTCCGACGTGGATCGCCGCACCACCGCAGGCTTCGCCCGGGGCAATCTTTCCCTTGAAGGATTGGGCGAAAACTCCGGCGAACAGTTGGCGATAGACTTCCAAAATGAGAACCTCATCGCCCGCAAAGATGGAGTAGTCATATGCACCGTTCCCGACCTTATCTGCATAGTCGACTCGGAAACTGGGGAGCCGGTAACCACCGAGTTGTTGCGATACGGATTGCGGGTCACCGTCTTGGGATTTCCTGCGCCGAGCCTATGGACCACTCCGGAGGGATTGGCCGTGGCCGGACCCCAAGTCTTCGGTTATGAAAACGCCTACTCGCCGATTCAACTATGACTACAAGTCGCCCCACCGTCACCCTGAGCATAATGAAAGGTCCGGAGACGACGCGGATACACTCGGCTACGGATTCTCCGGCCCGCACGGCGTACAAGAATAACCCCCGGAGTAATGATTGATTTGTTCATAGGCGTAGATGTAGGAGGAACCAACACCGACGCCGTCCTCATGGACGGCGTCAACCTGCTGGCTAAAGCCAAACTTCCCACGACATCCGACGTAACATCTGGGGTCGTGGCTTCCCTGGAGGAAGTTCTGGCCCAAAGGCAACCCAACGGTTCGATCAACGGCGTGATGGTGGGCACTACCCACTTCACCAACGCCCTACTAGAGCGCAAGGAACTGACCCCCACCGCAGTACTCCGGTTGGCTCTTCCCGCCACCACCCTTCTCCCGCCCTTGGTGGACTGGCCCGCTCCGTTACGGGAAGCCATTGGAGGATTCACCTACATGGTGAGCGGCGGACACGAGTTCGATGGGAGGGAAATCTCTCCATTTAGCGCCTCGGAGGTAGCCTCAGCCGCAAAAAAGATGAAGCGGCAAGGAGTACAGGCCGTCGCCATATCCGGGGTGTTCTCTCCGGTGAACACGGTCCACGAATCAGAAGCCGCCGAGGTAATCCGACGGGAGGCGCCTGGTCTTAGGATCGCTCTTTCTCACGAGAACGGCCGCATCGGCCTGCTGGAGCGAGAAAACGCCGCCGTGCTTAACGCCTG
The DNA here is from genome assembly GCA_963997925.1 of uncultured bacterium. Classification (GTDB taxonomy): domain Bacteria; phylum Chloroflexota; class Dehalococcoidia; order Lucifugimonadales; family UBA3495; genus UBA11650. Next base: position 13,661 of record CAXEOX010000057.1, on the reverse strand, counting down.
CCTCGGCGAAGTCGCGGTGCGCACCATTGCTGCCATCCAAGACGCCATCAAATCACTGGGCCTGGACGCTCCCCTTTACATGAGCCAGAACGACGGCACCCTGATGGACGCAGAATTCGCCTCCCGATTTCCTGTGCTCACCATATCGTCAGGCCCCACCAACAGCATGCGCGGGGCCGCGTTCTTGTCTGGAGTCAGTGACGGTATCGTAGTGGACGTAGGCGGCACCTCCACCGACGTCGGTGCCCTGGTAAAAGGCTTTCCCCGGGAGGCAGCGGTCGCGGTCAGCATAGCTGGAATAAGGACCAATTTCCGGATGCCCGACGTACTGTCGATTCCCTTGGGCGGCGGCACCGTCATCCAGAAAAAACCTTTTAGCATCGGTCCCAACAGCGTGGGCTACCGGTTAACCGAGGAAGCGTTGGTCTTTGGGGGCAGCACCCTTACCGGCACGGATATAGCCGTGGCCGCAGGCCTGGCCCAAGTTGGAGACCCTACCCTGCTACAAGGATTGGAGAGATCCTTTCTGGAACAGGCATCTCAAGAGATTCAGCGCCGGATGGAAACCGCCATCGATCAAGTCAAAGTTAGCTCTTCGGACGTGCCTATAATCCTGGTGGGCGGGGGCAGCATCCTAGCCGGAGATTCACTAAGCGGCGCCTCCCAGGTTCTCCGCCCGGAGCATGGAGACGTGGCCAACGCCATTGGAGCCGCCATCGCCCAGGTAGGCGGACAGGTGGAGCGGGTGTACTCTCTCGAATCGACAAGCCGCCAAGATGCCCGAGCCGACGCCCGAGCCGAGGCAGTCAGCAAGGCAATAGCCGCCGGCGCCAATCCAGGCACGGTTGAAGTGGTGGAGATTGACGAAGTGCCCCTCACCTACCTGCCCAGCAACGCCACCCTGGTTCGGGTGAAGGCCGTGGGAGACTTGGCTCAGCGGGCCGGCAAGTAATCCCTGCCTGATGCGCGATTGTCAAAGATCGAGGTAGGGGCACGGCTAGCGGTGCCCCTACGGGAAGCAACCAGTTCCGCCGCTAGAACCTTGCCTGCTGTCCTATAGTCGTGTACGTGACCGGACTCGTAACTGTAAGGCCCGCCTCTACCGGCAGAACTATTCCGGTAATCCAGCGAGCTTCTTCACTGGCTAGGAACACGGCCGCCCAACCCACGTCCCAAGCGGTCCCCTCAGTGCCTAGGGGAGCGGCGGATTTGCGTTGCTCTCTTTGCACGTCCGACATCCTAGGAGCGGTCATCGGCGTGTGCAGAAGGCCGGGAGCGATGCAATTAACCCGGATGTTGTCCTGGCCATGATCGGCCGCCATTGAGAATGTCAGGCCGATAACAGCGGTTTTGGTCGTGGTGTAGGGAGTCTGGGAGTGTGCCCTGAGTCCGGCGATGGACGAGATGTTGATGATGGATCCGCCGCCGCTCTCTTTCATGTAGGGTATCGCGGCCCCGCTGGCGAAAATCATGCTTTTCACGTTGACCGCTATGATACGGTCCCAGTCGTCCTCGCTAACGTCCACCACCGTTCCCCGCATGGACATCCCCACGTTGTTATCCAGGATATCGAGGCGCCCATATCTCTCCATGGCTGCGTCCGCCATCGCCTGACAATCATCGCGGCTGGTCATGTCGCCCTGGAACACCGAGGCCTCTCCCCCCTCTTCTTGAATCATCCTCTGCGTCTCCTCAGCCCGCTCCAGGGTCGCGTCAACCAGCAGAACCCTGGCTCCCTCCCTGGCGAACAGCAGAGATGTCGCTTTCCCGTTGCCAACGCCCGGACCGCTGGACCCCGCTCCAGTCACAATGGCTACTTTGCCTTCCAGTCTAGGTCGTTCGGACATCGGCTCACTCCTTCAATATTTGGGTGAATGGTACAATCCGGGAAATGTCCGGAGTTGTCAAGCTAGGCTCAGATTTCAGAAGCGACCCAAAGAACCCCGCTGCTTCCTTGACGGGCACCAACGGCCCGCTTACACTGGGCATTAGACAAGGATTCCCCCGAATCACTACGGAAATACTACATATATGAACCGACCCATGCAATTTGGCGAAGACGTAGCCCTATTCATCGACTGGGAAAACTTTAAGATTAGCTTGGCGGTAGGCCACCGCCACCCAAACGTTTCCGCCCTCAAAGAAGAAGTTTCCAACCATGGCCGGGTGGTGGTTGCCCGTGCTTACGCCGACTGGGTGACCCGCTCTCCCGAACTGCGCGGAGCCAGCCAGTTCAACAACGATCCTCCCGCTCTCTACGCCGCCGGCATCGAACCTGTCTACGTTCCTACCAGGTTGGCCCTAGGTGGCGGCAACTCTACCAGAACCACTCGAGTCAAAAACAGCGTCGACGTTAAAATGACCGCCGACTGCATCGAGATTGCCCACTCCCACCCCAACATCGGCACCTTCGTCCTAGTCTCGGGCGACTCGGATTTCATTCACGTCATCTCCGCGTTACGGACTATGGGCAAACGCGTGATTGTCATCGGAGTCTCCTGGGCCACGTCCCGTAGATTTGCCGATTCGGTAGATGACTTAATCTTCTACGACCAAGACATAGACACCGTAGTCCCCACCGAGCCGGTTCAGTCCAATGAGACCCGTACCCCAGCCGTTCCCGTTGTTGGAGGTCGCGTTCCCACCAGGCATGCAGCTCCCCCGGCCGCCGGAAGACAAGACTTGGCCGCTATTATTGCCGCCATCGAAGAAATCGTTCGCACCGAGCGGCAGGCCGGTGGAACGCCCCTTCTGACCTCCATAAAACAGCGGCTTATGCGCCGTTACCCGGAGTTTGACGAGAAGAAAGTCGGCTTCTCCGGATTCAAGAAGCTCATGTCCCGGGTGGCCCAGGAAGGTAACATCCGGTTGATTACTGCTGGGCTCGTCGACTGGGCAATAATGGCCGACGAGGAAACGCCAACCGACGCCAATGACACTCCGACAGATAATGATGACGACGACGTGGTAGTCCAGGCCCAAGAGGAGAGCCCAACCGAAGTCAAACGAAGCAGATTCTCCTTTGGCAGGCGACGGCCCACCGAAGTTGCAGAACCCGTCGTAGTCGAGGTTGACGACGAAGCGGCAGAGGATGAGCCATCCGAAGAGGCGGTCGAAACGCCTTCTATGACCGATGACACCACGGAAGAGGTTGCCGAGCAGTCAATCCAGGAAGCCGCGCCGGAACGAGAAGAGGAATCGATCAGCGACGATGCGGCCACTGTTTCAGAACCCGCTCCCGCCAACGGGCTAGCCGGGATTCTAGCCGAGACCTTGCCCCACCTTAACCTGCCGCCGAGCCAGCCGGATGGGTTGGACGGCCGCCGAGTAGCCGACATCATCATCATGGCCGACACCCTGGAAAATCAAGAGTCGGTCAGTCACGTGGCTTTCAACTTCCTGGTGGGCGAGGTCTGCCAAGCTTTGGGCGAGGGTCTGAAAGCGGAGCAGTTGGAAATCACCCAACGTTGGGGGCAGGCATTTTCCCGTCTTTATGTAACCAAGCTGGTCCGTAGTCTCGGAAACGCCGACCTGTTCACGAAAGGATGGCACACCGCCACGGATGAGGAATCTGGACGCAGCCGACGATTGCGGACATTCTATCTGAACCGCACACATCCTCTCGTCGAGAAAGTACTACAAGACCGCTGGGAGCCCCAAGAGCATCAAGAACATCAACCACAAGAGGAAGCTGTCGCAGTTGCCACCGAAGGTTCCGAACCAGAAGAAGTAACCCCGTACGGCGATACTTCAGATTCGACCGAACCTTCCTTCTTCTCCAGGCTCTTCCGCCCGCGGTAGTTCCGCCCGATCGGGTTCGGCCTCTCTAGAGAGGGGATGCATACCATATAGCAGCACAGTATGCCGCACTCCATTCACTCAAGGCCGACCCTCCCGCAGTACGCCCCTATGCTTAGCGTAACCACCGCATCGAATCTCCGAACGGCACTGGATATCCGATCACGCTCTTCACATATCCAGAATCAGGGTAGACCAACCAAAGTCCCTTGCTCCCAGTCCTTCACCAGTGAACGGCTCGTAGTATTCCCGGAATCCTGACTTCTCGATGCACTCCTGGCTCTTGGCTACGATGGTGTCCGCCAATTCTCCGTAGCCGTGGCGGCGCAGGGCGTGGGACAAGAACCAGTTGGTGTTGATCCAGGAAGGCCCCCGCCAGATGAATCCCCGTGGATTGCCCGGCATGAACTTGGGGTCCGAGGCTGGAACGGACGGCAGCGGATAAGGTGTCCAGAAGTGCTTGGGGTCGGTTACCCACGTATCCACCAATCTTTCGACGATGGGCCGGGGCAGATCCTCCATCACAAGCGGCATCAACGAGCTGATTGTTACTACTTTAAGCGGCTTCTCATCCACTCCGGACAGATCGAAGAATGCGCCAGCTTCCTCGTCCCAACACTTGGCGATCAGGGCATCCCGGGTCTTATCCGCTTCCCGGTTAAACTCCGCCGCCTCCGGTGCGTCACCTAACAACCGGGCCAAAGACCGTAAACCCATGACGTAGATAGAATTAACCAGAACATCTTCAACGTGGAACAGATCGGCAGCTAGGACCCGGTGGTCATCCCCACGCAATGGCTCATATGCCGCATAGACCTTCCTCAACGCAGCGATGAACCCCTGATTGCTCAACTCCTCCAGGCCCAAGACCTCGTCGTATTTGGGCGAGCAATCGGTGCCCGCCTCCTCCGGCTGGATAACCGCGATCAGACCGTCGTTGTCCGGGTCACGCATCTGGCGCAGCCACCGATAGAACCCCATAAGCACCGGCAGCGCTGCGTTCTTGAACTCTTCATCGCCCGTTGCCTGATATATCCGCTCTACCGCATATGCGATGATTGGCGGCTGCATCGTCGCCGAGGTATTGGGCGTGGTCATACCAACTATGTTCCTGGCCAGAAAATCAGGCTGCTTCTCCATCTCCCAGAAGATGATGTGGGGCATGAAGCCGTCGGGCAGGGCCCCACTCATCAGAGTGGTCATTTCCTTCTTAGCCTGTTCCAGGTCCAAGTGAATCAAGGCGATGGCGTGGAAACAGGAGTCCCAGAACCACTGGAAGGGGTATCCGGTCAACGACGGGCAAACGAAGCTGTACTCCTTGCCGTTCCAGTCGGCCACGCCTTGGCGCAGATTGGTCAATAAGATATTCCTGGCTCCGGCCTCTAATTCTTGCCTATCCATCCAACGTCCTTATTTGGGAGTTAGTCACTCCCGTAGAATATTGAAGATTCGCCTCATTATAGGCTCGTGTCCGCATAAATTCCTAAGTATTTTTCGGCCACCGCCGGCCAGGTAAACTCGGACAAGGCATAGTCTTGGGCATCCTCGGCCAACCGCTGCCGGTGGCCACCGTCGTTCACGAAACGCACCAACTCGTCAACAGACTCATCCTCATCGAAGCGCTCAACCACCACCGCACCCCGCGTCAACAACTCCCGGTTGGCGCCCACATCGTGGGTAAGGACCGGCGTGCCCCAGGCCATCGCCTCGAAGAAAACCAAACCGAAGGCCTCATAGTGGGAGAATAGAACAAACACATCGGCTTTAGCATACCAGTCGGCCAGTTCCTGGTCGGACACCTCTCCCACAATCGCCACTTCTTCGCCCAGTCCGGAATCTTGGATGACAGCAGTTATCTTCTCTTCGTCGCCTTCATCCCGGCCTACCAGCACCAGCTTTACCGGACGTTCGAATCGTGTCCGAGCCCGGCTGTACACCCCCAGCAGCCACTCTTGGCCTTTGTGGCGTCCCAAACGGCCCACACAAAGCAAAGTGATTGGTTCTCCCTCGCCTGGGGGTTCGGGGAGAACCGGGTTTTCAGGAGCGGGAGCGCCCCACCCAATGATTCCCAGTTTCTTCCTGGGCACGAGATAATCCCGGCGGACCAGGTTGGCCTCTTGGCTGGTCAGCGCAATCACGTTGTCCACCACGTTACATATGAAAGCGTTGATAGGCCGCAGCCACCATCGAATCAGTGGCAGTTTGTGATAGGAGGGCGTGAACACGAACCTCGCCCGGCTGTGGTACCAGAACCAGGACCAGAAGTGCCCCCAGAACCAACCGTCACCCACGAAATGGACGACATCGGGATTGAACTCCTTTAGGAAGCTACGTACCTGCATCGGCGAGAACCAAACCAGCGGACACGAGTACAGTGGGATGGAGCGCTTGGGAAATCCCTTAAGCCGGTATATCCCTATACCTTCTTCCGTAGTTTCCCTATCAGCCCATTCCGGATGAGGCACTCGGGGAAAAGCGTATTTTGTGGTTAGAACGGCAACGGCTTCAACTTGTTGTGACTCCTGGATCTGGAAGGTTAGCTGTTCGATAGCCCGCTCGATTCCGCCCAGGTAGGGGCGGAAGTAGGGGGTTAGGAACAAAACCCGGAGCGGGGCCTCGGTCACGACGCTCGCTCCAGCCCTTCGCGCCACGCGCCGCCGATTTCCTGAAGGGGGAGGTCTATCTGCCGATTAATCTTTAGCCGGTCCCCTCCGGTAGTCCCCAGCCGTCGCAACGGAACACCCGATTCATCCGCCATCCGCTGTAACTCGGGCCAGTCGTTCTCGGTCAACGACACAACGATCCGAGACTGGCGCTCGCCGAATAGAGCTGCGTCCCATCTTTGCGGCAGAGCTATGTCTCCCTGGAATCCCACACCGCCCTGAACGCTGCACTCGGCTAAGGCTACGGCCAGACCGCCCTCGGCGCAGTCGTGAGCCGAAGCCAAGATGCCGTCGTGTATGGCCCGGCGGCAGAGAGCCTGCAACCGCAATTCCAGGTCCATATCTATGGCCGGGCGGCCTTCAACTTTCCCGTGGACTATCTGTAGATACTCGCTGCCAGCCAAGTCCGAGATTCGGGGTCTGCTCCCAACGTCTCCCATCAGAGCAACCGTCAGTCCATCCCTGGGGAAGGATGACTGGGCGTAGCGTGTCACGTCTTCCAGCAGACCCAGCCCGCCCAGCACCGGGGTGGGATGAATGGCCGTGCCTCGGGATTCGTTGTATAGGCTGACATTGCCGCTGACCACCGGCACTCCCAGGACTCGGCACGCATGGGCCATGCCCCGGACACACCACTCAAGCTGATAGTAGCCCTCAGGTTTTTCCGGATCGCCGAAATTCAGGCAGTCGGTGAGGGCCAAGGGTTCGGCCCCGGAGCAAGATATATTGCGGCAAACTTCAGCCACGGCGATCTGACCGCCTCGATAGGGGTCCAGATAGCAATAGCGGCCATTACCGTCGATACTCAGCGCAATGGCCCTGTCCGTGCCCCTGAGGCGCAACAGAGCGGCATCGCTGCCCGGCCCCACCACCGTATTCGTCTGTACTTGGTGGTCGTACTGGCGATATACCGCTTCTTTACTAGCGATGTTGGGCGCGGCCAAGAGGCGCAACAGCACGTCTTCCGCAGTCGAGGTTGGCAGAGGCACATCCAACAGAGTTAGCCGCTGCCGCCGTGCCTGGTCTGCGGACGGCACTCCTTTCGGCCGGTACTTGGGGGCATCCGACAAGTGCCGTATCGGAAGCTGAGCAACCGTATTTCCGCCATCGGTGATACGGGCAACCGGCTCACTTATTACCTCGCCAATCTCACGGCAAGGAATCTCCCATTTTTCGAAAATCCGGCGGATCCGCTCGACTTTGGGCGGAGCAACCACCAGTAACATTCTTTCCTGGGATTCGGACAGCATGACGTCATAGGGGCTCATGCCATCCTCTCGCCGATGCACCTGGGATATATCCAGCATGAAACCCTTACTGGCCTTGTCCGCGGACTCCACGGTAGAACTGGTCAGCCCAGCAGCTCCCAGATCTTGAATGGCCGTCACATCGCCGGTTGCCAGGGCTTCCAAGCAGGCTTCTATCAAGATTTTTTCCAAGAACGGATTGCCCACCTGCACTGTTGGCCTCAGTTCTTGTTCTTCTTCGAAAGTCCGCGAAGCCAGGCCCGAAGCACCATGTATCCCGTCTCGGCCCGTGCCCGAGCCCACCAGCAGCAGAACGTTGCCTTCTCCCCCGGCAGCCGACGTGGCCAGATCGTCCTTGTGCACCAACCCCACGCACATGGCATTGACCAGCGGGTTCTGGGAGTAGCAACTGTCGAAGTAAATCTCCCCTCCCACATCGGGAACTCCTATGCAGTTGCCGTACCAGGAGATACCGCCTACCACGCCTTGAAACAGGTGGCGGTTGTGAGGGTCGTCTAATGGGCCGAAGCGCAGGGAGTTTAGTAAAGCTATGGGGCGTGCCCCCATGGCCAATATGTCACGCACGATGCCGCCGACACCGGTGGCTGCACCCTGTAGGGGTTCCACCGCCGATGGGTGGTTGTGGGACTCCACTTTGAATACGGCTACGATTCCATCCCCTAGGTCCACCGCGCCGGCATTCTCCGCTCCGGAATCAGACAGGACACGAGCCGACCGGCTGGGGAAAAGACCTAGCAGGGGCCGAGAGTGCTTGTACCCACAATGCTCGCTCCATAGAGCGCCGAACATCCCTAGCTCCACCGAGTTGGGCTCCCGGTCTAGCCGGTCCAGTATCAACTCGTATTCGGCCCTAGATAGGGCTATCTCATCCAGTTGCTGTTGAGTTACGGTCATAGAGCTTTTTGCGCCCTTCGCTAGGAGATTTTAAGCATCATTTAATACGTACCCACCGGCTGAGACCCATCCGGTTGATAGGCTACAGGAGAAACCTTCCCCTCGCCCACGCGGAAATAGCTTGCCGCCGGACCGAAGAAGTCTTGAACCGGCTCCAAGTCTGTCGTGGTTATAAGCACCTGCTGATACTGGGTCAATTGCTCCAACACTAGCAGGCGGCGAGAGGAGTCCATCTCCGACAAAACGTCGTCCAGCAAGATGATGGGAGCTTCCTGGCGCACCGAAGACAGATATGCCGCTTCAGCCAGTCTTAGGGTTAGGGCGATGGTGCGGGCCTGTCCTCGGGACGCGAATGTGCCCATGTCAACCTGGTTTATCAGAAGAGAGAAGTCGTCACGGTGGGGGCCGGCCGCCGTAACACCAGTGGCGCGCTCCTTAGATTGGGCGGAAGCTAAGGCTTCACGAAAGTTGTTCTCAGTAACGGTGGCATCTTCGCCTACCGGGACGCTGGGACGGTATTCCAGCCTGAAGTCCTCATCAAGTCCGCTGAGTTCCCCGTGCCGCTGGGCGCACCACGGTCGCAACGTTCCCATAGCTTCATGGCGTTTCCAAATCAGAAATGCCCCTTCCCGTACCAACTCTCCATCCCAGAATTCCAACTCATCAGGAGCGGCGCGCCCGTCTCGGACCAGACGCAATAGCTGGTTGCGCTGTTGCACAACCTTCTGATACCGCTGCAATCCTTTCAGATACTGGTTGTCGGCCTGGGAAATCAGGATATCCAGATAACGCCTTCGCCCCGATGGGGGTCCAAAGACGAGCTGGATATCTTCGGCGGTGAAGAGGACGGCGTTGACCATACCCACCAGTTCCGTGGCGGTACGGCGGACTCGGCTAACTCGAATCTCTTTTCTCACGGTGTAGCGCTTCGTTCCTGAATCCTGAAGACCTGCGGCGTGAGGCACGCTCTGATACCCCACGTAGACGGCCAACCGTTCTCCTTCCTTCTCGACGATTCCCCCCACCAGAGCCTGACCGCCCTCGGTGGCCGACTGGAAGTTCACCACTTCCCGCTCGTTCTCCGCACGGTAGGAGCGCGCGATCGCCAACAGGTAGATGGCCTCTAGCAATGTGGTTTTGCCCTGAGCATTGGCGCCGTAAAACACGGACACGGCTGGGGGAAGGTCCAGCTCAAGCTCCACCAGATTGCGGAAATTAGTCAGACTGAGGCGTGAGATATAGGCCACCTGGTCCGTTTCCTCCCGGCAGTTGCGGTCCCGGTCCATAGGGCAATCGCGGTGTTTATTGTATCAGCCAGACCGGCGATTGAACGCCGGAAAAGAGCACATGATGGAACTGGGGGAAATCCGGGGTTGGTGCCTGTGGGAGCCCTCAGTAACCTATTACTAAGCTTCCAAGGCGCGAATCTCGTCGTCAAGACCCTGAACGGCGGAATAATCACCGGCGGAAAGGCGGAAGCAGCGATCGAGATACAATTGGGCCAGGCGGGATCCCTTCTGAGAAGTATCCTTGGCTACTGCCAGCAGGCTGCTCACTTGGAACGTCTCGGGCAGATGCCTGGCCAGCGTGGTTATCTCTCGGGACATCTCATCCACGGTGCCAGCATCCCCGCCTTCGGCGGCGAACCGCATACTCCCCAGCAGGCGCGCCAACTCGGCCAGCTTATCGCTTTCGCTCATCAAGCCGAACAAGACTTCGTTCACCTGGAAAGACTGGTCGTCATCCGCATCCGGGGCGGCCGGTTCCGGGGTTGCCGCCTCTTCTATGACTCCCACGGTACTTGCTTCCGCGTCTCCGAAGCGTTTCACCCAAAGATCGGAATACGCCTGTACTGCCTCGGTAACCGATTCCATCATCCGAGGCAGGTCGAAGGAAAACATGCTGCCGGCGTATACCAAGTCGTCCTGCCGCATCTGGCTGATGCGCTCCAGTTCCGCATGGCTATCAACCGGTTCGGGGAGCGGCGGCATGGCGAAGGCGGAAAGGTCGTTCAATGGGAGACCGCCCAGATGTGTGGCCAGGAAGGGTGGTACGTATTTGCCCAAGTCGGACTTGATGGGCAGGGTGACAACGTAGGTCGCATAGACCTTATCAGGCTCTGTATCCACCCGGAAATACAGTACAGCGTGTCCCTTGGGGCGTTGTGGGTCTCCGATATCGAAGGATAAATCCATAATCTCTATACTTCTTGCCAGTTGTTCCCGTACCAGTATTATAGGCTATGCCGGGAACCAAGGCCAAATCTGATGCGCGGCGTTTCGATCCAAAGCCGAGTCGAACTGTTACATGATAGAATGTCGGTACTGGTCGAGGTCCTATTAGCCAGGAGGAGTTAGTGTATGGCCCAGCAACCGTTAAAAATATTAGACTACGATAAGCTGGAGATTGGTGAGGAATTAGGCGCCTACGAGTACGTCCTCACTCAGGAAATGCTGGACAACTACCGGCAGTCCATCGACGACCCGGACGCCGCATTTCCCACGCTAGCTGTTAAGCACGACGGCACCGCTCTCAACATGGTTTACAACGACACCACCGGTGGCGTTAACGCTGGTAATGAGGTTGAGTTCTTCAACCCTCCGGCCCCGGGCAAGAAGATATTCGTCAAAGGCCGCATCGCCGACAAATATCTCCGCCGGGACAAGCCCTATCTAGTCATCGAAGCCACTGCCGTCGATGAGGACGGGAATCTGTTGGAAAGGCTCAAGACCTACCAGATGAAAAAACCTGACGAGGTGGGAAAGAAATGGCATCCACAAGCATAGAGATCGGCGCTGAGATTCCCTCAGTCACCAAATCAGTGACAACCGCAAGTATTCTCCAGTTCGAGTCCTGCGCGATAATCGACCGGGAGAACATCCATAACAATGAAGAGCTGGCCAAGGAACGCTTGGGCACGACCTACACCCTGGCTTCCGGACGTATGTCCATCGCCTTCGCCTCAGAATCCATGCGCAAGTTCTTTGGACCTGACGTCTTCCATCACACCGGTAGCGTCAACCTGAAGTTCCTTCGCCCCGTCAAGAACGGCGACACTGTCACCGTCACCGGCAAGGTCACCAGCCAACGGCAGGTTGATCAGGGGACGGAGATTGTGGTGGAGCTCGAGTGCCACAACCAGAACCAGGACAGGACCGCAGCCGGTATCGGCACCGCAATCGTTTAACAACCGGGTATTCGCTTGGTTCAAAGTACCGGAGTCTCGTTCGGTTGCATCCGATTTGCGAAATGATTACACTTCGGTCATATCGGTCCACTACTTAGGAGGAACATGCCCGATCCAGAATTTGGCAAAGTAGAAATCGAAGTCATTTATTGCTTGGCTTGAGGCTATTACCCCGTCGCCTCGTGGATGGCGACAGAGTTGTGGACCGCCCATGACCCCGGTGATGTGGCAATCAAGCTGACCCCGGTCCATCAAGGCCGGCTGGAAGTTATGCTGAACGGCGAATTGATTTTCGACCGTAAGGCAGACGCCAACGGGTTCCCCAACCTGACCAAGATTAACGAGCTAAAGATGATGGTCGCCGAGAAGATTTACGAGTTCGATACGGCGCTGGCCGGAAAATAGCATTTACCCGGATCTCACACGGGATAGTTATTGAATCGGATGCAGCCCTGGCGAACTTTACCAGGGCTGCATATTTTGTGACACACCGAAACATGGAGCGTGACGCGTGGCCAACCAAGAACATGTAGCCATAGTCAAAGGCGGTCCTGAGTCGATCGCCAGTTGGCGGGAAGCTAATCCGGGAGTTGCCCTAGACCTGGAAGGCGAGGACTTATCCGGCGCGGACCTACGCCAGTGCAAGATTAGAAACGCCAACCTCCGTGGGGCCTCCCTTGCCGGAGCGCTACTCGTCCGGGCCAGCCTGGCCGGCGCTGATCTCACTGGGGCTAACTTGGAGGGCGCCGATATGGGCCGGGCCACATTGACCGGCGCAAACATGGAAGGCGCCAATCTGACCAACGTGAACCTATTTTGGGCCGACGTTAAACGGGTCTCATTGCGAGGCGCCAGTCTACGTGCCAGCCGCGTGATTCGGGCATGCTTCCTGAGTTCCGACCTAACCGGGGCCGACTTTAGCCTGGCAACCATGCTGGAGGTCGACCTTCGCAGCACGGACATGACCAACGCTTGCTTTCAGTCCGCCATGATGAACGGGGCCGACATGGACCGGGCGATAATGGCCGGAACCGACTTCACCAAAGCGATGCTACGAGACTCCATGTGGACTATGTCCGATATGCGGGGCGCTAATTTCGACCAGGCCAGCCTCCACCGTTCCGACCTGAGCATGGCCAAGTTCGACGATACCACCCGCTTCCCCAAGGGTTTTGACCCCTATAATACCGGCGAGAAGGATGTCATGGACTAGGGCGGTAAGAGCCCCTATGCCGCCGGTCATATCCAGGAGGTTTCCTTGGGAGTTTTATTAGTCTCCGCCCACCGTTCCGGCACCGGCAAGACCAGCCTTATAGCTGCTCTTCTGACCCAGATGGCCGCCAATGGCCAGCGTGTGGCCTATTACAAGCCCTTCTCCGCTTCCCCAGGCAACGATGCGGACGTCTCCTTCATAACTGAAACTATCCTCGCCGGTCCCGGAGGTCCGCCCGTCCCAGACTCCTTGCCTTTACCTCAAGTCAGCTCAGGCAATCCCCTGATAACCGAGTCTCAGGCTCAATCGATCCGGCAGTCTCTATCTGAGATTCAAAGCGCCGCCGATGTAATCTTGATCGAAGCTCCCGACTCCCTATCTCCCACTGGAGACGCGTGGTCCCTCCCTTCCGACCTGGCAGATTTGCTTGAGTCATCCACGTTGTTGATGTTCCCATACTCCACCGGACTGGACTCACAGACTGTCCTAAACGCCGCCGAACCCTATTCCAACCGCCTGGCGGGCATCGTCGTAAACGGCATGACCAGCTACCGGAAACGTGACGTAGAAAATGGGTTGTTATCCCAACTTCGCAGCGCTGGAAAAACCGTGATTGGCGCGGTCCCGGAAGACCGAAT
>CAXEOX010000056.1:0-18674 GCA_963997925.1 uncultured bacterium | reverse complement strand
AATCAAACTACGTTAAGGTTGACACTAGCCACAAAAATTTGAGATAGATCCAACGGCTATCAGCACATCGTGATTTGCCATCGGTGTACGGACAGGTTTCAGCGGGATTGTAGTCAGCCTGCCGAGGAGTGTCAATTAGAAATCGTGCGCGTCCAAATGGAACCTTGTCGAAAAGGACTTTACTGCGATGGAACTGCCGATGTTCAGTGCCTCGTCCGCGGCGATTGAACGAAATAGCAAGATTAAAGGCGTTAGTGCCGAAGGTCCCATCCATCAATGAATTTGACGATGATAGTTAATCCTATCGTTGCGGCTGTCACAGCTAGAATGGGTTTGGCATTCACCGAATCTATGAATCCAAAAGACAACCTGGTGGTGGTGACGATAAGGTAGCCCAAGATTGCGACGTAAACTGGGAACATCGGGTTTAGTCGAAACGCTGCGATAATTTCGCCATGGGCGACAGCGAAGATACTGCGGGTGAGGCCGTTAAGAGGACATTCGAATGTGGTTATCCGCCGCATAAGAGAAATGTCCGGCATCCAGCCAGGCTGCCACGTGGCGGCTAGCACCAAATAGAGCACCCATAGAACAGCTGAAAGTCCGTAGACAATCCTCATACTGTTTGCGGATCTATACGAAACCTATCCGATTTCCGCACACGCTACAGCTTCGATAATCTTCTCTGATCAGAAAGGCTAACGGTGACAAGATGAAGTCCACCAGAAGTAGTACTACGAAAACTGCCCAACCCGCCATAGAGATTTTCCTCTTCATTACAGGTGGACTATCTGTATGGCAGAATGGGCAAGAAAAGTTTGCTCCTTGATGCCCGGCATGAATAGGGATATCAGTAGTTGAAGTAGCCTCTTGGTCCGGGGGAGATGCCGCTGGCTGGGCCTCAGTGCCGCACCCAGGACAGAATCGTTGGCCACCGCCAAGGCTTCGTCCGCAGTTGATGCAGAAATTGCCACCCCCGCTGGAGGCTCTACGTTGACTCATATCTTCTCCGCAACATTAATGGCCGGATGACTGAGTGATTCCATACCTGTTGGCAGCGGGATTGTAGCCAGGCCTTGAGTCGGTGTCAATCGAGGCTTGGCTCACTGCCAGCGCCGCTATTGAGTCCCACTTGGCATCATGCTAGGCTGTGTATTCGAGGTTGTTGATGATGGAAAGAGTAGTTGTCGCCATGAGCGGCGGCGTGGACTCGTCGGTGGCTGCCCTGTTGCTACAGCGGCAGGGGTTCGACGTGGTCGGCGTAACCATGAAGCTGTACAGCCTGGACGAGGCAAACCTGCCGCCGTCCTACCAGGGTTGCTGCACGCTTGACGACGTGGAAGACGCTCGGATGGTCTGCCGAACTCTAGGCATTCCCCACTACGTCCTCAACGTACAGCGGGAGTTTCAGGAACACGTCATAGACTACTTCTGCCGAGAGTACAGCAACGGACGAACCCCCCACCCGTGCATCGCTTGTAACGACAAGATAAAGTTCAATTTCTTGATGAACCGAGCCGTGGCGCTACAAGCCAAGTACGTGGCCACCGGGCATTACGCTCAGATCGGCCACACCGGCGATGGGTGGGTGCTTAAGAAAGGAGTCGACGCCTCCAAAGACCAGTCCTACGTGTTGTTCGGTATGGGGCAGGACGATTTGTCCCGCACCCTGATGCCGGTGGGCGCCTACACCAAGAAGGCGATTCGAGAGATGGCTCTGGAAGCGGGTTTCATAAACGCGGAGAAGCCGGACAGCCAGGACATCTGTTTCATTCCTCTCGGCGACTACAAGGCTTACTTGAAGCAGCAGGTTACATCGATCCCGGGAGAGATTGTAGACGTGGACGGGGCTGTCCTAGGCGAGCATAAGGGCATCGAGTTTTTCACCGTGGGACAGCGGCGGGGCCTGGGCGTCCATTCCGGAGAGCCAATCTACGTCATTCGGATCGACGCTGAAGCCCACAGGGTTGTGGTGGGACCGGAAGAGGCCCTTTATGGGAACCGTATGTGGACATCCCAAGTCAATTACACGTTGGGTACGCCACCCAGCGGTCCGATCAAAGTTACAGTAAAGATACGGTACAAGGCTCATGAAGCCCCTGCGGTTCTATACCCTCAAGGCGACGGAGCGGCGGTCTGTTTCGAAGAACCCCAGCGTGCCTTGACTCCGGGTCAGGCAGCAGTTTTTTATCAGGATGACGTGTTGGTGGGAGGTGGCATCATCGAAGGAGACACAAGCAGTGAAGCCCTTTGGCAGGGGGTGTCTAGCAACCCTGCCAAAGAGCCCATCTCCGGATGAGCGGGCCGTGCCCGACCTATCGCTGGAGCTGGGGCTACATCAACAGGGATACTCTCTCGTGGCCGGTGTGGACGAGGTTGGCCGGGGGCCCTTGGCTGGTCCCGTGGTTGCCGCCGCCGTTGTTCTGCCCTTGGGATTAACTGGGTCGGAACCGTGGTTGGCCCAACTGGACGACAGCAAGAAGCTCACTCCCGCCCGGCGCGAGAAGGTGGTCGAACTGGTGGAGATTCACGCCTTGGCTGTCGGGGTAGGCCAGGTCGGTCCCGAAGAGATAGACCGCATCGGCATCGGCCCGGCCAACATTCAAGCGATGATGCAGGCGGTTGCCAACCTGCCGCTGTCCCCTTCCTTTCTGCTGCTGGACTTTGTTCATATCCGGGATTGCCTTATTCCTTTCCGGCCGGTGGTGGGTGGAGACGGCGTCAGCTACTCCATAGCCGCAGCGTCCAACGTCGCCAAGGTGGCTCGCGACCGGATGATGGAGGAGGCGGACTCCATATATCCCGGCTACGACTTCGCTAAGAACAAAGGTTATGGCACTGCCCGCCACATGGCCGGATTGAAAGAGAAAGGCCCCTGCGTCATCCACCGACATTCCTTCGCGCCCGTCCGGTCGGCCGCCAAGGCGTTGGGTAAGGGCTAGGTTGACGACGCCTCGCATCCGCCTGGGCAAATGGGGAGAAGGAGTGGCGGGCCGGTTTCTTCAAGAGAAAGGCTACCGGTTGCTCGACGCCAACTACCGGTGCCGCTGGGGTGAAGTGGACATCGTGGCCCAGGAAGGAGACGAATTGGTGTTCGTCGAGGTCCGAACCCGGCGCGGGGCCGAGTATGGCACTCCTGAGGAATCTGTCACTGCGGCCAAGGCTCGGCGGTTGATCGCCACTGCCTAGGACTACCTGCAGCAGCACGGTCAAGAGGAATCTGAATGGCGAATCGACTTGATTGCTATCAGGTTAGACGGTGACCATCGAGTACAAGACATAGCCCACCTTCGCCATGCCGTTGAGGAGTAGGGTCTAGGTCAGCGTTCGGTTGACAGCGGCGCTTCCTGGTGGCTAGTGACAGTGGTGTCGTCCGCGAGCGGTAGCCCAATCGTACGGCACGTGACCATCAGGGTAATAAACAGCAATGTCACGGCGATGGCGATGATTAGGCAGGGAACTCTCACAACTCTTCGTACCATTGGGCGATAGCTTGGCCTATCTCGTCGGGAGAGTCTTCCTGTATGATATGGGTCCCCTGAACGGTTACCTCTTCCTGATTGGGCCAAGCACGGCAGAACTCTCTTTGGGCGCCAACGAGAATCACCCCCGGGTCGGCGTTGATGAACAGCTTGGGAAGATCACTGACCGACAGCCACCGGGAATAGCCAGCCACCATTGAGGTTACATCGGCGGGCTGTCCGTCCAGGGGTATTTCCCTGGGCCAGGTTAGGGTAGGCCGCCTTGATTCTCCGGGCTCCAGGTAGGGCTTGCGGTAGACATCCATCTCTTCCGGAGTAAGGCCGCGTATCACGCTGGCCGGAAGGATGCGGTCCACGAATAGGTTTCTGTCCAGAATCATCTCATTACCGGCCGGCGACCGGATAGCTTGGAAGATCGACCTCGCCGACTCGGGCCATTCGTCCCATGTCATGGGACGGACGATGGCTTCCATGTAAACGATTGCTTTCATCTTGATCAGGTGCCGATGGGCCCAGTGGAACCCCAGGGCGGACCCCCAATCGTGGACGACCAGGGTGATATTGCGGTCCAGCGCCACCGTGTCGAACCAGGAGTCCAAGTGCTTCATGTGGTCGGAGAAACGGTAGTTCCCGTCTTTTGCCTTGCCAGACTGTCCCATGCCCACCAAGTCGGGAGCCAGGCAGCGTCCCAGATGGCGCACGTGGGGTATCACGTTTCGCCATAGGTAGGACGAAGTCGGGTTGCCATGGAGAAACACGATGGGATCCCCCACTCCAACGTCTATATAGGAGATATCCGTTCCGGAAACGGTGACGGACCGGCGTTGGAAGGGGTCGATTGGGGAGATTGGGTTGTTGTTCATAATAGATTGGACTAGGCGCGGGAGTGGATGGGATTGTACACCCGGTGTGTTTGACGTGGCTAGTGGATAGAGGATTGGGGTTTGTCGCTGTGAGTCGGCGAACAGGGCGATGGGATGGGTATGCCATTGGAAATCGAAATGGTATATTTATAGCGAGGTGGCACATGGACAACATAAAGACAAAGTTGGGACAAGGTGGCAGAATCGTCTTGCCCGCCGAATTTCGCGAAGCCCTGGGCGTTAAGGTCGGTGATGAGCTAATCTTGTCGCTTAAAGATGATGAAATACATGTGTTCACTCGTAGGGCGGCGATCAAGCGAGCTCAAGGTATGTTAAAGCACATCGCGCCTGGCCGAAGTTTAGCCGACGAATTGATTCAAGAGAGACGGGCAGAGGCGGCCAGGGAATAACATGTGGGTGCTGGACGCATC
This sequence comes from uncultured bacterium, assembly GCA_963997925.1. Taxonomy (GTDB): domain Bacteria; phylum Chloroflexota; class Dehalococcoidia; order Lucifugimonadales; family UBA3495; genus UBA11650. The sequence continues at coordinate 13,898 of CAXEOX010000056.1, read as the reverse complement.
GGCGGTGCTGGCTTTCCTTCATGGCGAACGGGGAGCGGATGTAGTGTCCGATGCGCTGGCCGATGTGAGTGTTGTGAGCGCGGCCAATTGGGCTGAAGTTCTGTCCAAGTTCTCTGATGAGGGCGAGGATCCTGACGCTATTGCTGAGGGGGTGGAATCAGAAGGGGCCCTGTTCTCAGGATTGGAAGTGCTTCCAGTCACCGCCGACGACGCTAGGACGATTGCGAGGCTTCGTCCTTTGACTAGGTCCGGAGGTCTCTCGCTGGGCGACCGGGCTTGTCTTGCCCTGGCTCTGCGATTGGGGTACGGTGTGCTTACCGCCGACCGGCAATGGGCAAGCTTGGCCCTTGGTATCGAGATAAGATTGATTCGTTGAGCCTTTCTTGGAATCGGACCCAACGGCGGCGCAACACAAGATTCTTAGGAGTTTACGATAGTGGCAACTGACCGGCGCGACGTAATCGTTGTTGGAGGCGGCATAATCGGCTGCCTGACGGCCTACCTCCTGGCCCGTGAGGGATTGAAAGTAACCATAATCGAGGCTGATTCCGTGGGCAGTCATGCTTCCGGATTCGCCTTTGGCGGACTGGGTCCGCTGGAGGGAGCCGGGATACCCGACCCACTACTGGGGTTCAGTGTCTGGTGCTTAGAGCGTCACGCTTCTTTGGCGCCGGAGTTGGAAGAGGCGTCGGGAGTCGACACCCAATTCCATCTGCGGGACCGGTTGATACTGGCCTTTGACGATTCCGAGGTTCGGCGAGCCAAAGAAGAAATCAAATGGCAAAAAGATATTAAAGGTTTCCACGTCGAATGGTTGGACCAACCCGACGTTCTTAAAGTGGAACCGCGAACCAATCCGGAGTGCTTGGGCGCATCATATGCCCAGGGAACCGGAGCGATCGAGGCCTACCGCTACAATCTGGCCGCCGCGCAGGCCGCGGAAAAGTTCGGCGCCGAATTTCTCTTACGCCGGGTAACTGGCCTACTAAGCCAAGGAGGGCGTTGCACCGGGGTAACGTTAGAGACCGGCCAACTAGAAGCCGGCGCAGTGGTCTTAGCGGTGGGGCCCTGGTCTCAGCAGGCCGCCGGCTGGTGCGGAGTGAAACTCCCGGTGAGCCCCCTCAAGGGACAAGTTGTTCGGTTGCAGCTGACTACCGATCCCATGAGGGCTTCCCTGAACTACGATGGTAGCTATGCCGCCTCCAAGCCCGATGGTCTGATCTGGGCAGGCACCACGGAAGAAGACGCGGGGTTCGACGAAAACATCACTACCCAAGCCAGGGACAAAATCTTGGGAGACTTGCTGAAGATGGCCCCATCTCTGGCCGACGCCGAACTCGTCCAGCAAACCGCCTGTCTGCGCCCCATATCCGCCGATGGATTGCCCATCGTGGGGAAGGTTCCCGGATGGGAGAATCTATACGTCGGCACCGGATCCGGACGCAAAGGCATCCTCTGGAGCACCGGCATGTGTCACGGCCTGGCAGACCTGATGGTTAAGGGAAGTACCGAGGTGCCGGGAGTGGACGCCTTGGACCCGGCGCGGTTTAGCGGGGGGTAGGGGTAATCCGGGCACTTCCACACGCTACAGGCTGAACCTTACGCGGTTTAGATGGGTACTTAGGCATCTGTCCATGGTTATATACTCGGATTCGGATTCCTGCCATTGGAAATGTTTAACAACGGCACCTAGACCACTGTTAATCTTCCTGTTCTTGCTCCAACAGCTGAAGCAGTAGAGGGACCAATGGAGGAAGATCGCTATGAATGGTGTCCCAGACGGTCCGTAAGTTTACTCGGTCATACTCGTGGGCTACGACGTTGCGCATAGCGCGCATGTCGTCCCAAGGGATCTGATGGTGTCGTGAGGTGATGTTGTCGGGTACTAGACGGGCCGCCTCCCCGATGATTTCAAGGTTTCTCAAGATTGCGTCGCTAGTCCTTGAATCGGCCAGGAACCCTTCCATGGACATGCCATCAACGTAGTTATGTATCTTCTCCAAAGCTTCGATAATGTGGTGGAGGCGGAACCTCCATTGGCGAGACCTAGAGGACATTAACCGCCTCGCCGTAGATGTCCTCTTTTAACTCCTCGTATATGGCCTCCCGCATCACGAGATCTACCTGGGCTCCAGCCAGCAGGCCGCCTATGAAATCTTGCACATGTATAAAATGGAACATGCCGACCGTGCTTTCGAACTCGACCAGCAGATCGACGTCACTGTCCGGCCTCTCCTCACCCCGAGCGACCGAGCCGAAGACAGCCAGGGATTTTATCCCATGCGACTTCAGTTCATTTCTATGCCCAGCTAGCTTCTTTTTAACGTCATCCAGTTGCATCAGGCCGTATCCATCTCCATTCAGGAGATAAGGGTCGCTTGTGCTGAGGCTTCACGCCTGTTGATAATCGCCGTCTCTACTTAATGGTATCACGCGGGTTGCTCCAGCCTTAACCCAGCCTAGACCTTCCGCGCCACCAACTGCCCGTCTTCCCTAGTCACCTTCATGGCGAAGGGGTACTTGTTGACTTGTAGGGCTAGTTCGACGTCTTTGGGGTGGTATTGGGGTTGGGTGTCGTCGAAGAATTTTTGGGTTGCGCCGCCTTGCATGATTAGGCTTCGCAGCGCGTCAGGGTCGGGATGGCGTCCTTCTAGGAGATTGCGCAGGTAGATGCCGCAGTGCTCGTCCTCGTCGGAACGGACGATTCCCTGGTCGCCCATGGCGATGATGGTTACCAGGCTGGGGTTGTCTTTCAAGATGGCGTCCACTGTGGCTTGGGCTACTACGAAGGAACCCAGGTAGATGGTGTCGGCTTTGGCCGCGGCGGCGACGCCTACGGTGCCGGCCCGAGTGGACTGGACCAGTGTCTTGCCATCCAGTTCCGCTTGGGAGACCTCGAAGGGAGAGTTGCCGAAGTCGAAGCCGTCGGGGCGTTCGCCGCCTACTTCTCCCATCAACAAATCGCCCACTCCCCTCCGGTGCAAGACTAGGGCGTCTTCTGCCTCGGCAACCAAGGTTATCTCCCGGACGCCACGATCGAAGGCGATGGCCGCAGTGGTGAACGCCCGGAAAACGTCGATGATGATGACGGTGCCCTCGGCTTCCCTGGCGTCTCTCACTTGGCTGCCCAATCTAATTTCCATGCAATAACCCCTATTTAGGTGATTTAAAAACTCACAACAGAGTGCGCTAAGAACGCAGAGGTATAAAGTAGGAAATCCGTCTCTCCGTGCCCTCTGTGGTTAAAGCGTCTCCGTCAGTGGCTGGGCGCGGAGCGGAACTGCTGCTGGCGTTTCTCTAACATGGAGTCGGCGATGCCCTCAACGATGCGCCAGAGCATCCTGAACAGGTCGCTCCCTTCCAGGTAGTCTGCCTTGTAGGGTCCGACCGTTAGCCGGTCTCCTTGGGCCAATTCAAAGGACTTTTTCAGCTCCGAGTCTTCCGGAGGCCACACGCCGATGGCATGGCCGTCGAAAGCTTTAATCATGGAGAAGCAAGGGATGTCGCTGGGACCGTCGCCGATGTACACCATATTCCGGAAGGGGACTCTCTTGTCTTCCTCTTTCATGGCGTCGTTGACGCGGTAGGGCCGCCGCCGCAATTCGTCGCCGGAGATGCCTTTGCTGATGGCATGGGCGAACTTGGTCTTTTCGGTGAAGGTGACGGAACGTTTGACGGTGGTGGCCCGGCCGGTGGGTTCGTATTCGAAGGCGCAGCCAAAGATGTCGGTGCTTATCCCGCCGAGGCGGGATGCCCGGAGAATGTCCTCGATGCCGCTGCTGAGGATGTACCACTCGATGGAGATTCCCGCTTCCTGGTATTCGGAGCTTGCGCTGAGACGCTCTTGGAGCCGCCCAACGAAGTCCAGCGCTCCCGGATAGAACTCAACGTTCTTACCCACTTCCTCCATCTTTGATCTGGTTAGCGGGTCGATCAGACGGTCTCGGGTAAGATCCAGCAGCTTGTTCAAGTAGGCTAGCGTATGGTCCCATCCGTCGCTCACTAGCGCGTCTACGTCTTTGTTCCAGAACTCGTGCGTGTCGATGCCCAAGCCGGAAACAAGCTGGTTGGTTGTGTCCGGGCAGAGAGTGCCGTCACAGTCGCAGATTATGGCGATGACGTCTTGGGCCACGATTAAATCTCCACGGCAGTTGTGAGAATGAACACCAGCGAGGGATTGAGCCCCGCTGACTTTTTCGAATCCGGAGCGAGACTTCTGCAGAGGGGAAATCCCCCTTTCGTAAAGGGGGACTTCATCGCCTCATGGTTAGCGGCTTGCTCAAGGACAAAAATATCCGGCCAATGTTGGTTCAGCCCTTGCGAACGAGTTTCTGTAGCGAGCGAATCTCGTCTGGCGGGTTGGCGTATCTCCTTGAGTGGGTCCAAGCGACCTCTCCTACGTAAATGTCGCCGTGGGAGTCAACACAGACTCCGTGGGGAGCGGTAAACTGACCGGGGTTTATCCCCTCGGGACCGTCGCCCAATCGGGCTAGTGTGTTGCCTTTGGTATCCATGATACTGACTCTAGGTCCAAGCCCATAGGCTTGGCTGTTGGGCCCGATGGCCACGCCAAGTTCTCCGACGTAGACCAGCTCGCTTGATTGATCGATGAAAAGACCGCATGGTTTGGCCATATTGATCCATTGAGTTTCAAACTTGCCGTTGCGGTCGAAGACTTGCATCCGTTGGTTCTCCCGGTCTGCCACGTAGACCCAACCGTCCTTGTCGGTGGCGATGTTGTGGGCGATGTTGAACTGGCCGGGACCGGTTCCAGACTCGCCCCAAGACAGAAGGAGCTTGCCGTCGGGGGAGTATTTGTGCACCCGGGCGTTGCCGTATCCGTCCGAGATGAAGAAATCCCCATTGGAGGGGTCGATGGCCAAGTGGGTGCAGCGATTGAAAGGGTCGCCGCTCATGAAGGGAGCCGGCTTGCCGCTGATGCCCAGGGTCATCAGCACCTTGCCGTCCAAGGTGCAGTGGCGCATCGTGTGGTCGCCGTCGTCGGTTAGGAATATCGTGTCGTCGGGGCCCATGGTTACGCCGTGGGCTCTGGGGAAGACGCCTTCGCCCCAAGAACTGAGGAAGTTCCCTTCCCGGTCAAAGATTATCACCGGATGCTCGCCGCGATTGAAGACGTAGACGTTGTCTTTTGAATCCACGCCCACCGCAGCGGCCTCTTTGAAAGACCAGCCGTCGGGGAGTTTGCCCCAACCTTCAGCTACTTCATAGGTATATTCAGCCGTGCCTAGTTCCACCATGACGCTACCTCTTTAGAGTTTATTCGGCGAAATCGCCATTGTATTGCTCGAAGAGATTGTAGCACCCAGCGGTGTTTATTCAACCGGTTTTGCCAGGCTAACGACGTTGGTGGCTGGACGGAACAGACGATAACGTTATTCGACGAAGACACGCACGTGCCCATTGCCGTCCTGCACGTCTACCTCCATATCGGCGAGGGCATCTACCAACTGATCTAGGTCCTCGGATTTCAGGTTGCCCACGTCGATGTCGATGCCCTTCTCGCGCAGTTTCTCGTTCATGCGGTTTGTGGCATCGCCGGGGATCAGTGCCGCAAGTTTGACGCCGGACCGAATCAGGGCCATGGGGACGCGGACGTTCACCCGCTCGTTCGCCGACTCCCCGTCTTCCTCCACCACCACGCGTAGGTATTTGGGTGGAGATTTGCGCCCCTCTCCGGTGTCGCTCCCGCTGGTTGCAACAGACGCCGGTTGCTCTAGCAAGCCCAGTAAGCTTTCCGCTTCTTCCACGCTTATCTTTCCCTCAGATAGCATGTCCAGGATCTGTCTTCTATTTTCGGTCATTTCGCGCCTCCTTCGGCAGCTTCCACGACGATATGGTTAACGGATGGAGATGAGCACCTGCTCAGAGGATTTTTCCACTACTATTTCCAGACCCTTGATCGAGCAGAACAGGCGAAAGAGCAAAGGGCCGGTCAAAAGAATCGATTTGCCCATACCCACTGGCCACAGCAAGACCGCGCATATGAGAACCAACGGACTAAGAATCACCATGGCCAATAGAATCAGCGGCCAGATGAGAAACAGGGGAAGCCACAAGCTGAATCTGGTGTTCTTGTTGCGTATCCGGATTCGTAAGAGGGACGGCGGTAAAATCATTGCGACAACCTCTCAATGGCTTCAGCGGCGGTTATCTCTCCGGACTTGAGTTGGGAGACTACCTCGGATTGAGATGGGACCGGGTCGGTTTCTACGAACTCCAACTGGCCGGAAACCCGATTCAGCCGGTTCTTGACGGTTGGATAGCTGATGCCGAATATCCGCTCCATCTCCTTGATAGACCCGTGGCTGCGCAAAAAAGCGATGACGAATATCTGATCTTCTCCGGATAGACGTGCAAGGGGAGGAAGTTCAAAGCTGCCCTCAATGGCTATTTCGCCATCGTCCAGACGGACTCGTTCCACCGTGACGGAGGAGCTTCCGCAAAGTTTAGTCAGTTCTTGCCAACCTCGGACCATATTGCACACCTTCTAGTTATTAAACTTACTACAGCGTATTAACTTAATATAATCAAGTACTATATTAATTTTATTAATTGACAATGGAATTACCGAATCAAAAATCTTCGCAGAGGTACCCTGGTACGATTGAATTTCTTTAGACTGCGGCGTTGTCATAGTGGGGCTCAGGTTTTATCATTTAAGTTGCACCTGGAAAATACCCGGATTAAGGATGTGGAAATGACTCAGGAAGGAAGACGGGATTTCGTTAAATACTCCTTCTTCAAGGTGGACCCTCAATGGCGGAGACTGCCGGTCAGCGAACGGTCCCAAAGTAAGAATGAATTCGCCGAGGTGGTGTCCGAGTTCTCCGACAGCATCGCCATGTCCAGCTACAGTCTGGCCGGCACCAGGGGCGACGTTGACTTCATGCTGTGGAAGATTTGTCCTACGCTGGAACCCTTGAACGACTTGCTTGCTCAACTGCACAAGACTCAGTTGGGTAGTTACTTGGAGATGCCGCACTCTTATCTAGCCATGACCCGCCGCTCCCCATACGTGGACACGCATCAACACGAGGGCCAAGAAGGCGCTTCGACAACCATGCGAATCATCGGCCGCAAGTACCTGTTCATCTATCCCTTCGTAAAGACTCACGAGTGGTATCAACTGCCGCTGGAAGAACGGCAGCGCATGATGAGCCAGCATTTCGTCATTGGGCACAAGTACCCGGACGTGAAGATTAGCACGGCCTATTCCTTCGGCCTGGACGATCAGGAATTCGTGCTGGGGTTTGAAACCGACGACCCGGCGAGCTTTCTGGATCTGGTCACGGATCTGCGGGAATCGGAGGCTCGTCCCTATACCGAGCGGGACACGCCCATTTTCACTTGCGTGACCAAACCGCTGCAGGCTTGCTTGGACGATCTGGGTTAGGACCGGGCGGGAGGATAGCGTCTGCTACAATGCGGCATGGCGTCGCGGCCAGACAAATTTAGACGCTATCGATGGGAGGTGAAAATGGTTACGAGCTTAGGACATGTGGGTATCATCTGCGACGACTTCTTGAACATGCGGGACTTCTACACTCGGGTCCTGGGATTGACCGTTACCGACGAGAGCCCTGAGCGGTCGAGCTGCTTCCTTAGCGGCGACCCGAAAACCGAGCATCACCAACTAGCGTTGGGTCAAACAAGCGAAGCCAGGCCCAAGACTCAGGGCGTAGGTCAGATATCCTTCATCGTAGAGAGCATGGACGCTCTTAAGAAGCTGTACCAGCGAGTCAAAGATGACGGTAGGCGCATCGATAACGTGGTCACCCACGGCATCTCATGCAGCGTGTACTTCTTCGACCCCGAAGACAACCGGATCGAGATTTACTACAAAACGGGATACATCGTGAAGCAGGGATTCAGTCGGCCCATCGACTTGGAGAATCAGTCCAATGAGGAGATCCTGGAGTTTTCCAGGTCCTTCGAGGCCACTGAAGGCCCCTTCCAAGGCGCCAAGCTTCCAGTAGCCATGGCGGACTAACCACGTGAACCACCGGCCACGTCCCGTACGGTAACGAGATAAAACCTCTGAAGGGATTTCCCTTCAGAGGTTTTTTTATCAGGCCTTCGGGTGGGGTTGGTTTGCGCTGGGGTTTACTTGCGCTTCAGGTCCCCGGGGTCGTTGTTCTTGAAGTAGTCGTAATTCAAGGCGATGTACGACGCCCACTCGGGAGGAGTTGCGTCCTCGGCGAATATGGCGGTAACCGGACATACCGGCTCACAGGCGGCGCAATCGATGCACTCGTCCGGGCTGATGAAGAACATGGTGTCTTCATCGCGGGTGTAGATGCAGTCTACCGGGCAAACGTCCACGCACGCGCCATCTTTAACGCCAACACAAGGTTCAGTAATGATATAGGTCATCCTAGACCGCTCCTTAGGAATTGAATGTAGCGCCTCTCCTGGCTGCGATTCACAACCTTGGATGAGGAAGGCCTTGCGAATTATAGCATAGGCATACGGGTTTGCAAGACAATCGATTCATGCCGCAGGCGAAAAAACCCCGCTGGGAAGTAGGTTTCCTAGCGGGGAATGTCGTCAATGGCAGTTGGGAGACTAGAGTTCAGGCTGCTAGAGCACCAGGCCGTAGGTCCGCTTTTTGATGGCCAGGTTGACGAAAGTCTCGGTCCGTTGAACTCCTTCAATGACACCGATCTTGGTGCGCAGGAACGTGCCCAGACTCTCTGCGGATTCCAGTCCGGCCCAGATGAAAACGTCGTACGCTCCGGTGGTGATGGCAACGTAGTGGGCTTCATCCAATTTCGCGATAGCTTCGGCTACGGAGTCTGACTTGCCGGGGCCGGTCTGCAGCCCGATAAGGGCGGTGGTGGCGTAACCAAGTTTTTCCAGGTTGGGCACCGCAATAACTTTGACAACGTCCTCTTGAATCAACCGCCGAAGGCGCCGTCGAACCGTACCTTCGCTGACACCGACCTCCCGGGCTATTTTGGCGTTGGAGGCCCGTCCATCCATCTGCAACAGGCTGATTATCCTGCGGTCCAGTTCGTCCATTAGTGCATACTCCGTCGTGTTAACTCTCAGTTTCTTACAACGAATCATATGGCATGCACTGATGACTGTCAATACCGGCATTTAAACGCCGAATGGCGTAATATGTCAAAATTTTACACAGGTTAAGTGGCTGACGTTGCTAGTCTAGGCCGAACATTGCGACGAATTACGTTTTTATACCGAACGATAGCGTCCGGCGTTTCTCGTACAAACCAGTTGTAAACGTGCAGGGTTATATTCCCGCCCGAGGTAGGCTCGGACAAGCTCGAATGAGCCGGATTCGAAATCCGGTGTTGCGTTACATGATTTCGCCGGGTGTTGCTGTGCCTAAGCCCATTTGATAACATGGAGCCGGTACGGAGGGATCGCATAGTGGTCTAGTGCGGGCGCCTGCTAAGCGCTTATTCTGAGAAATTGGAATCGTGGGTTCGAATCCCACTCCCTCCGCCACGCCAAAACTGATTTAGATGCAGCATAGTTCCGGCTTGACCAGCCGGTTAGGTTTGTCACAATGAGCCAAAGTCAGCATTTCCTCACCCAAGCGGTCCAGATAGGTTAATCATATGGAGAGCTTCCACATCTGGACCATCGGTTGCCAGATGAACAAGGCCGATTCCCAGCGATTGGGGTCAGCTTTGGAGCAACTGGGACTGCGTGAAGTCGGGACCGCCAATGAGGCTGATCTGGTGGTCTTGAACTCCTGTGTCGTGCGTCAGCAAGCCGAAGATAAAGTCGTGGGGAACCTCACCTGGATGAAACCCTGGAGAAGCGAAGACCCTGACCGGGTAGTGGCTTTGATGGGGTGCATGGTGGGTTCCAAGACTGACGAATTGGCCCGCCGTTTCCCCTTTGTGGACCTATTCATGCCTCCCCAACAGTACGGTCCATTACTGGAATTAGTCGGTGAGCGGGTCGGTCTTGATTGGGAAGGCTGCGTGGGCTCCCTGGCGCCAGCCCAGCCCGATGTGACCTGCTACGTGCCTATCATCCACGGATGCGACCTGATGTGCACTTTCTGCATCATCCCCTATCGCCGGGGGCGTCAGGTGAGCCGGCCGGTGGATGAACTAGTGCATGAAGTGGAATTGCTGGTGGACCGCGGCGTTAAGGAAGTGACCGTGCTGGGCCAAACCGTTGATGCCTACGGTCTGGATCTTCCTGGAAAACCCGATCTGGGTTACCTTTTAGCCCAGTTGAACGATGTTGCCGGGTTGGAGAGGATCCGCTTCTTGACCTCGCATCCTTCTTTTTTCACCGACGAAATCATCCATGCGGTGGCGGACCTGCCCAAGGTTTGCGAACATATCAACCTGCCGGTCCAAGCCGGTGACGATGAAGTCTTGAAGGCGATGCGCCGGCCCTACACTCGCCAGGAGTTCAAAGATTTGGTGGGGAGGATCCGAGATATTGTCCCCCACTCGTCATTGGCGACTGATATAATAGTGGGGTTCCCTGGTGAAACCGGGGAGCAGTTCCAGAGGACCGTGGAGCTGATCGCAGAGCTACGCCCGGACAAGGTCCACTGCGCCGCCTATTCGCCCCGGCCGGGGACCATCGCCGGAAGGACGATGGAAGACGATGTTTCCAAAGAAGAGAAGACTCGCCGGAGGGTGCAGCTAGAGGACTTACAGCAAGGCATCCTCACCGAGATTAACTCGGCCCTGTTGGGGCAGGAAGTTGATATACTAGTGGAAGGACGCCGGGACGGGAAATGGCACGGGCGCACCCGGACCGACAAGTTGGTGTTTTTCCAGTCTGAGGACGAATATCTGGGACAGTTGGTTAATCTGAATATAACGAAGACCGGCCCTTGGTCATTACAAGGGGAGTTGGTTCAGTCTCAAGTTCATTCGCATTCCTGAGGGGACGATCGATGGCAACCCGAACCCGTCAGCCTAGTGTACCAATCACCGAGTTGGAGCATGCCGCCTTCTGTAAGACAGAGGACGAGCTTCCAGCTAAGTCCCTTGCCGAAGAACTCTCGGTAAACGTACGCTGGCAGAAAATCTCCAACGAATATCTCCACCTCACCGCTGAGGAACTGGACCAACGCATCCATATAGCCAAAGAGAAGCTGGGCAAGTCGGTGACGGTGCTGGGGCACCATTATCAGCGGGAAGAGGTCATCAAGTACGCCGACTTCCAAGGCGACTCGTTCCTCCTGTCCCAGGAGGCGGCCCGCCTTCCCGACGCCGACTACATAGTCTTCTGCGGCGTCCACTTCATGGCCGAGACCGCCTGTATCCTGTGCAGTCCTCATCAGAAAGTCATCCTGCCCAACATCACCGCCGGTTGTTCCATGGCTGACATGGCTCCCATGGATGACGTTGACGACGCATGGGAAGACCTTCAGGACGTTCTTGGGGACCACGGCGGCATCGTCCCGATAACCTACATGAATTCCATCGCTTCCATCAAAGCCCTGTGCGGCAGAACGGGCGGCGCCGTATGCACCTCGTCCAACGCAGGGGCCGTCATGGAGTGGGCCTTTCAACAGTCCCAGCGAGTGCTTTTCCTCCCCGACCAACACCTGGGCCGGAACACCGGATTGAAGCTGGGTATGTCTCTTGATGAGATGGTGGTTTGGAATCCCTTCAAACGCTTGGGCGGCAACACGCCGGAGCAACTGAGAGCCGCCAAGCTGATTCTTTGGCAGGGCCATTGCGCCGTACACACACGGTTCACCGTCAAGCAGATCGACGCGGCGCGGGACCGGTATCCCGATGTCACCGTCCTGGTACACCCGGAGTGTCCCATGGAGACGGTTCAGGCGGCCGACCTGGTTGGATCAACGGAGTTCATCAGGAAGGCCATCAATGAAGCCCCTGCGGGCAGCAAATGGGCTGTGGGCACCGAGGTAAGCCTGGTGAACCGTCTGGCTCTGGAAAACCCGGATAAGACGATTTTCTGCTTAGACCCGGTGATATGCCCCTGCTCAACCATGTACCGCATCCACCCTGCCTACGTGTTGTGGGTACTGGAAGGTCTGATAGACGGGCAGGTCATCAACCAAATCACCGTACCAGACGACATCCGGAAAGACGCCCAAGTAGCTCTGGAAAGGATGCTGGCCTTGCGTTAAGCTCGGTTGTCCGGCCCTGTGCTGAGAACAAAATGTGGCCCGCCGTGTTTAAACTCGGCGGGCCATTACTTTTGCTTACTCCAGCCTCAATGATTTGCGGTACAATTGGGCGACTGGTAGGTGGGTGCCTGTGCCTTACTCCACCATCAACTTACTATCGTTGCGAGAGGAGAACACCCCGTGAGTCAACTGCCCCCTGAAGTCTACAACTTGATCGACGCTGCGCTGTCGGAAGACCAGGCTTTCAACGACCCTACCACCCATGCCTTGGTCCCCCAGGGAATCCAAGCCGTCGGCATGATTCGAGCCAAAGGAAATGGGATGCTGGCCGGGATAGAAATATGCCAAGCCGTCTTCCAGCGCATCGATGCCAGCCTGGACGCCCAAGTGCTGTTGCCCGACGGCTCCGCCCTCACTCCAGGAACCGATCTGGCGCGGATAGAAGGCGACGCCGGCAGTATCCTGCGGGCCGAGCGGGTCGCTCTGAACTTCTTGCAGCGGATGAGCGGCATCGCCAGCGATACCAACGAGTACGTCAAGGCCATCGAAGGCAGCCAAGCCCGCATCGTGGACACCCGCAAGACTGCTCCGGGTCATCGTTACCTGGACAAGTATGCCGTGCGCATGGGAGGGGGCTACAACCACCGCCTCAACCTTGCCGACGGCATCTTGATCAAAGACAATCATATCGAGGCGCTGCGGTCTCAGGAGATGGGGCTTCAAGACGTCATTAAGTTGGCCCTGTCCCGCGCTTCCCACACCATCAAAGTGGAAGTAGAAGTGGAGTCGCTTGAGGCTGCAGAAGAAGCCGCCGCCGCCGGGGCCCACATCATCATGCTGGACAACATGTCTCCGGAGTTGATGCGTCAGGCGATGGAAATCATCGACGGCCGGGCGGTGGTTGAGGCTTCGGGCGGCATTTCCATGGAGACTGTACGGGCTGTTGCCGCGTCGGGAGTCGACCTGATTTCCGTGGGCGGTTTGACCCATTCAACCAAGGCACTGGATATCAGCTTGGATCTGGAATACATATAGAGCCATCAGCCGTCAGCACTAGGGCTGACCGTTCCAAAAAGTTAGGAGGTATCAATTGTCAAGATTGTCCGATGTCAGCAGAGAGGAACTCAAACCCGAGGACCAGAAATATTTCGATGAGATAGTCGGCAGCCGGGGTGGCGTCAGGGGACCGTATGGTGTTCTGCTCCACAGCCCGCAACTGGCAGCCAGGGTCGCCCACACCGGAACCTTCGTTCGCTTCGACTTCGATGTACCGGAAGCTTTGAAGGAACTGGTAATCATTACCACCGCACGGGAGATTACGTCCCAGTACGAATTCTCCGCCCACGCCAAATTGGCCCGGGCAGCGGGAGTAACCGAGGAAACCATTTCGGCGGTTGCCAGGGGCACCGCTCCTCAGGGACTCTCCGGAGACGAAGAGATTCTTGTGCGGTACACCAAGGAACTCGTCGGCAATCGCAAAATCAGCGACGCGACTTTCAATGCGGTAAAGGACCGGTTCGGCGTTCAGAACACCGTGAACTTTACCGGCTTGATCGGTCACTACCTTCTTGTCGGTCAGATATTGCTGGCGTTCGACGTTGAGTTGGCCGAAGGCATGGCCGCAGAGATTCCCGTATAGCTGGCTTGCTAACTCCGTGCGCCGTCGGTAAACCGGAGGTACCAAATCGGGCGATGCAGCTTCATTGGGGGCGATGAAGCTCCGTCATTCCGGAAGAGTCCGTAGTCCATGCCATCTCTGTTTCCGGATGGCACA
>CAXEOX010000055.1:0-18741 GCA_963997925.1 uncultured bacterium | reverse complement strand
AGCCGTTCTGGTGGCCCTGATGGTTGGCGCCGCTTGCTCAAACTCCACTCCAACTCCAGAATCCGAGCCAGAGCCCACTACGGCGGCGACGGAAGTTCCCACCTCGGCCCCGACTCCTGAAGCGGTCTCCGAACCTGTATCAGCCGAAGTGAATACCCCACAACCCACGCCGACGAAAGTCCCATCTCCGACTGCCACGAGCATATCCGAATCAACCCCCGTTCCCACGATCCCCCCTGCGCAACCCGAACCGGCTCCGATGCTGGTACTACCCAACGTGGCCGACACTGTGGAGCGGGTGCGTCCGGCGGTCGTTTCCATCGTTGCCGAGGCAATCTCCCGTGACCGGTTCGGCAATGAGCGCTCCAGTTTTGGCAGCGGGACGGGAGTGATTTTCTCCTCCGACGGTTTGGTACTGACCAATAACCACGTCATCGAAGGGGCTGCCAAGATTACCGTCACCATGGACGATGGAAGCCAACTGGAAGCGGAACTTTTGGGCGCCGATGGCATCGCTGATCTTGCGGTACTGAAGCTCCCCGGAACTTTCGAGACGTCTTTGCCCTTAGCCCAGGACGTTCAACTCCGGGTTGGCGAATGGGTCATCGCCATCGGTAATGCACTGGCGCTGCCCGGAGGACCTACCGTGACAGTCGGGGTCGTGTCGGCGTTGGGCCGCACCATCGGGGGCTCGACCGGCTCCCCTCTCTACGACCTGATTCAGACCGATACCGTGATAAACCCCGGCAACAGCGGTGGCCCATTGATAAGCCTGGATGGACGATTGGTGGGCATAAACACCGCAGTCCTTCGTGGTAGTGGCGGCGGCGGACCCGCCATCGAAGGGATAGGCTTCGCCATCAACATGGAAACGGCTGTCCTGGTTGCCGACCAACTGGTCAAAGACGGCCGGGTGAAGTGGGCCTGGATGGGGGTGTTTCTGGCGGATCTCATTCCGGAAATGGCTGCGGAGTTAGGGTTACCCATCCGAGAAGGCGTGGGGATTCAGGACGTTCTGCCGGGAGGACCCTCAGATCAGTCGGGAATCAGACAGGGGGACATTATCCTATCCATGGGCGGCAGCAAAGTTGCGACGATAACAGACCTCACGAGGCTACTTCGCAAAGAGTTCGCCGCAGGTCAAGACATTGAAGTGGAATTATTCCGAGAGGGATCCACCCAAACCCTGACTTTGACCCTGGGGGAAAGACCCAGCCGGTAGGGTGACAGCAGCGGGACCGATTTACGGCAAACCACTTGGGCGCTAAGTTTGGTTCCAAGCGCCCATCCAAGTACCCAGCAAGGTGGTTCGACAAGCTGACCACGATCGGTGCGGTGCGATCGGTTAAGCCCTTTCGAATACCCTGGGCATCCATTCTGTAACGTGTTCGAATCTGTCCTTAGCCGATCTTCTCCCCATCAGCGTTCATCAGCACCACAGGTAGGCCCAACTCCCGCAAACCAACTTCTATCTTTTCCCGGTCCCCCACTACCAGTAATTGGAGGCTGTCGTCTTTGATTCGTTCGGCGGCGACACGATGCGCGTCCTCCAGCGAAACGGCGGTGATGCCAGGGCCCACCGACTGGAAGTAGTCGTCAGGCAGGTCAAACACCAGCAGTTGAATCAGGTGGTTCAACACCATCCCCGACCGTTCGAAGCTGGCGGGGTAGCCCTGCAGGATGCCGGCTTTGGCCGCATCAAGCTCTTCCCCGGTGATCGGGCGGCCACCGCGAATCTCTTGGAACTCCTTCAGGGTTTCCTGGACCGACTCTTTGGTGACCTCGGTCTGGACGCTGCCCCCGGCGGATACCAGGGATGTTCCCTGATACCAATGGACCGACGACTGATAGCCGTAGCTATATCCCTTGTCTTGACGCAGGTTCTGATTCAAGCGGGCAGAGAACTGGCCGCCGAACACGTAGTTGACCAGCGTGAGACCGAAATAGTCGGGATGCTTGCGGGGTATGGTTGGCTGTAGGGCACGAATCACCGACTGAGCGGCACCCGGCTGGTCTACGAGATATATCGTGGTGGAGGGCATCGTTCCATTAGTGTTGATGGCTTCTTGAGGAACGTAGCTGCCTTCACCGGACCAATCGCCGAAAAGATCTTGGGCTTGTTGGGTCACTTCTTCCAAGTTCGTGTCGCCCACGACGACCAGCGTGGCTCGTCCCGGCGTATAAACGCCTTGGAATAGCTTCTGTAAATCATCTCGAGTCAGAGCCGACGCCGAGTCTTCAGTGCCAAATATATAATGGCCGTAGCCGCTATCTTTAGAGAAGACAAGACCGGCGACGAGACGTTCGGCCACCGAGGTGGGGTCGTCTTTGCTCCTTCGCAGGTCGGTCAGATGCTCCCGCCTTACGCGCTCCAGCTCGTGCTCTGGGAAGGTGGGCCGCTTGACCAAATCAGCAACCAGCTCAAGGGCGGTCGGGAAATGTTTGGTCAGGGTCTCGCTGGATAGGAGGGTGTATTCTCTCCGAGCGTCCGAAGATATACGCGCCCCGATGAACTCGGCGGCGTTGGCTATCTCCAGGCTGGTTCGTCCCTCGGTCCCCTCCATCAACATCTGAGCCGTGAAACTGGCCAGTCCGGGCAGATCCTCGGGGTCGGAGACGGCACCGGCGCGAAGGACCAGAGCGAAAGAGACTATGGGGGCGCCCCGGCTCTCCACCACGGCGATGCTCATGCCGTTGGCCAACTGATGGCGAACGGGCAAGGGTGGCGTGAAGGACGGTTCCGGGGCTGGCTCGGGCATCTTCCAACGGTCCACCGCTGTAACCATGGGTTTCAGCGGCTGCTCCGGCATTACCCGCAGCCTCACCTGACGATGGTCGAGAACCGATTCGTGGACCCGCATGATGTCTTCCCGCTTTACGGCGAGATAGCGGTCCAGGCTAGTGTTCACCATTTCCGGGTCGCCGGCCATGATGTTGTAATGGTTCAACTGGTCGGCAAGACCGCCGAATCCACCGATGCGGGTTAGCTGGCGGTAATGGGACGACTCGATCCGATTCTTTACCCGGTTGATTTCCTCGTCGGTGGGCGGCTCGGTCGACAACCGTCGAATCTCAGCATCGACGGCCGCTTCCATCTCGTCCAAGTCGTGCCCCTCGGCAGCGGTCACTTGGACGACGAATTGTCCGGCAATCTCGCCGGGATGGTAGCGCACGGACGCGCTCTGAGCGATCTGCTTCTCATAAACCAGGCTGCGGTGCAATCGGGAGCTAAGTCCGTCGGAAAGGATTCCCTGTAACAGGTCCAAGGGGGCGTCGTCAGGGTCCATGTCGGGAGGTGTGGGCCAACAGATGTACAGGCGGGGTAGAGACACCTTGTCCCGCATCTCAAGCTCTACCCGTCCGGCCAATGGCGAATCGCGGCGGCCCATGCGGGGCAGGGGCGGTCCGGGGGGCAGGTCGCCGAAGTATCGATTAACCAGTTCCAAGGCTTCGTCCCGCTTAAAGTCGCCCACCACGGCAAGACTGCTGTTGGAGGGAGAATAGTAGCGGCGAAAGAAGTCCTTAACGTCCTCCAGAGCGGCGGCATCCAAGTCTTCCTGAGAACCGATGGTCATCCAGTGGTAGGGATGGGGCATGGGGAACAGGGCTTCTTGAATCTCCCAAGAAGCCATTCCATAAGGCCGGTTCTCATAGGACTGGCGGCGCTCGTTCTTCACCACGTCGCGCTGGATGTCGAACCGCTGTTGGTCTACGGCGTCCAAGAGAAAGCCCATGCGGTCGGACTCCAGCCACAGCGCCAGTTCCAGATAGTTGGAGGGCACATCTTCCCAATAGTTGGTCCGGTCGGGGGTGGTTGAGCCGTTCAGATTGGCTCCGGCTTTCTGAAGGGGGTCGAAGTGGCTGCTGTTGTGGTGCTTGGAACCTTCGAACATGATGTGCTCAAAGAGATGGGCGAAGCCGGTGCGGCCCTGCTCTTCATCTTTTGACCCAACGTGGTACCAAACGTTGACCGCTACCAACGGGATGGCGTGGTCTTCATGCAGGAGTACATCTAACCCGTTGGACAGAGTTATCTTCTCGGAGGATATAGAAACCATCGATTACAACCTTTCCCAACTAAAATCGTACGTGGATCGGGGCTCTTTCGGGGGGATAATCTAAGCCAGCCAGAAGGGTATTGAGAAAACCCACAATCGAGCGAACCACTGCTTGCGCAGTTTTTGCGACTCCACCAATGGAAGAGCCGCTACATGCAGGAAGGCTCCCGATGGGAGCCTTCCTGTTCTTATTTACTTGGTTACCGGGTCGGAATCGGGCGTTCTGCGATGTTGGCCGAGATTGTCTCAGTGTTCCACAGATCGGAGAACTTCAGAGCCCTGGGGCAATGGGTATATGCCTCGTCCACTTCGATAACGATGCCTTGCAAGTGCTTGGACCGCTCGTCAATCTCGTAAAGGGCAACCTCGACGTCCTTCTTTTCCAGCTCTTCTTGGTTAACGATGGTGACTCTTCCGTTGACTCGGACAACATCGTTGACGCCGGGGATGAGGAATAGGAGACCTACGTGGGGGTTACTATCAAGATTCTGATAGGTCTGGAACAGCTTGTTGCCTTCCACGTCCGGGAAGACGAGATGCTTCTCATCCAGAATCTTGACGAAGCCGGGCTTGCCCCCCTTGGGGGAGGCGTCACAATTGCCGTCTGCATCGGCGCTGGATTGAATCACGAAGGGAGAATTCTGGATAAATTCTTGCACGTAGGGGGTCATGTGGTCGACTACTTTGGTCGCCGCTCTGCCGGTGGCGTAGCCAAAAGTGTCGGAAAAACGGTTGCGCTGAGCAGTGTCGCTGGTGGCCATTATCCCTCCCGAAAAACCGGATTAAGAACATTCTAACCGGGCCACAGATGATGGGCAAGCAACGGCCAGACGTGGATTTAAGGAGAAATTATCGGGTGGATTTTGGGTTGAGACTGGGGGAGAAATCCCCCCAACCCCCTTTTACGAAAGTGGGGCTAGGACGGGGTTAGTCTTGATGTGATGTTGGCATGATTGTGGTTTGAAAGGAGACGGTTTCCATGCCTTCTAGGAGTCGTTGGCAGTCGGCCATCGAGCGGATGCCGATCCTGATGAACTCGGGTAGTCCGAAGGACGTGCAGTCTCTGACGAAGAGGCCTAGGCGCATGAGGTTATCGTGCCAAGCCGTCGCGTTAATCACGTTGACCAGCATGAAGTTGGCTGCGGAGGGATGGACGGTTATGCTGAGCCGATCCAACCGGTCCGACAGGTATTCTTTCGACTGTTCGACGGCCTCCCGGGCTCTGGGCAGATATGCCGTGTCGGCCAAGGCGGCCAGTCCGGCGGCTTGAGCCAGACCGTTGACACTCCAGTCGGGCTGGAATGCCTCCAGGTTAGCGATTACTTCTTCCGACGCGATGGCGTAGCCCAACCTCAAGCCGGTCAAAGCGTAGTCTTTGGTCATGGAGCGCAGCAAAACGACGTTGTCGATGGACGGCAAGCTCATGGCATCCCAAGGGTCGGCTACGAAGGAAAGGTAAGCCTCGTCGATCACCAGTAAAGCTCCACAAGCGGCGGCCGACTCAGCCATGGGCTCGATATCCTCGCGGCTGAGATAGACGCCGGTCGGGTTGTTGGGGTTGCAGACGAACACCAGCCTGGGGCGTTCTTGGGCGATGCGCCGCACGACTTCGGAGATATCCCAGGAGAACATCAAGCCAGCGGTCACCTCAAGACTCCACACCGTGGCGCCGGCCTGGCGGCAGGCCCCGGCATACTCGCCGTAGGTGGGCGTTAGCTGGAGGACGCTTGGTTGTTTGTCCGAATCTGTGGTAGTTAAGTAAGCCCGAGCCAGAAGGTGGATGATTTCGGTGGAGCCATTGCCCACCATGATGCATTCGATGGGAACCGGTTTACCTTGAACTGGCGGCAGATGGGCGGATAGGGCTTCCCTCAATTCCAGACAGGCGGGGTCCGGGTAAGCCCCCAGGTCCACCTGGCGCATGGCATCCCACACCCCGTCCGGCGTCCCGATAGGACTGACGCTGGCGCTGAAATCCAGCACATCCTCGGGACGCAATCCCAAAGCGCGCAGTTGAGACGGCTTGATGCCGCCGTGGACCGGCCGCCCTGTTGGTATCTCGGTTTTGTTGCCGGAAGGCCCCTGTATAGTCATGAGTAAGTCTGCGCCATCACCAGATCCAAGACCTCAAATAAGTGATTCCCAGAGCCGCGAGCAGCCCGGTCCCCGCAACGAAATACATGGATCGAACGGTGCGGGTGATGTCCTCCGGCTCCACCTCTCGGGTGCTGTCGCCCAGCCGGTAGTGGTCCGTTTTCTCCAATTCCACTCCTAACGCGCCCGCCATACCGCTCATGGTCCAGCCAGCGTTGGGGCTTTCGGTCTTGCCGTGGTCTCGCCACATCGTTCGCCAGGCGCTTGATGCTTTCTGGCCTGGGAGAACGAGGCTGGCGAGAACCAGAAGAAACCCGGCGAGACGGGACGGAATCAGGTTGACTAAATCGTCAAACTTGGCCGAAGCCTTGCCCAAGTACTCGTAACGGCCATGGTAGCCTATCATACTATCCAGCGTGTTGATGGCTCGATAGGCGACGGCGCCGGGAAGACCGAACAGAGCGAAGGCCAGCCACGGACCGATGATGCTATCGGCGATGTTCTCCGACACCGACTCCACCGTGGCCGCGGCAGCCTGCTCCGGGGTCATATTAGAAGCGTCGCGGCTGACCAACCATGACATCTGAGCACGGAATCCGTCCGTATCTCCCGAGACCAGCAGGTCACGGACCTTGGTAGCGGCGTGGTGCAGCATCTTGACCGAGAAAGTGGTTTTCAGGATGCAACCTCCCACCAGGATATAGGCTATCTGGTGGATATCACGCAGGCCCTCGGCAGCGAAATAAGCGGCGGCCCCCCATATCCCGGCAACCAGCAGCAGTATCATCACTCCGAAGATAAAGCCGGTGTTGCGAGAGGTTGGGGCTTTAGCTTCGGCGATGGTCACGGAGCGGCCGATCCACACCGTGGGGTGGAACCACTTGGGAGGTTCCCGGCCCACCATCTCTAACACCACGGCCACTACCAAGATCCCCAGATCGGGAGACAAGGACCAGGGCATCAGAGTTCTCCCACTAAAATGGATAAGGGCTCTATCCAGCCGTAGGGCAGCAACGCGACGGCGGCGATTATGGCTCCTGCCTCAATCACTTCGTTGATTGCTCCGTAGGAGTCTCCGGTCAGTCCACCCAGAAGATTCACCATGACCTTGCCGCCAAGCCACGCTAAGACGGACGCGCCCACAAAAATCCCGAGTCCGCCAAAGCCTCCAATCAGGATCGACAACAAGCCAGCGGTCAACGCTGCGATGATTGTAGGTATTTTGGCCCCGCCTTGATGAAAGGGCGAACCCAAGCCCTCGCCACGGACATAGGGAAACGCTCCTAGCGCGACGACCATGGACCATCGGGACAGCACCGGGAAAAGCAACAAGGGCCACCACCCTTTAGCCCCAGGCGCGATGGTCAGCAAAGAAAGCAGGGCCCCGTACTTCAGAATCAGCAGGGAAGCGGCCCCAGCGACGGCAAAAGCGCCGACGTTGGTGTCCTTCATGATTTCCAGACGGCGTTCTTTGGTGTACCCAC
This sequence comes from uncultured bacterium, assembly GCA_963997925.1. GTDB lineage: Bacteria > Chloroflexota > Dehalococcoidia > Lucifugimonadales > UBA3495 > UBA11650. The sequence continues at coordinate 11,105 of CAXEOX010000055.1, read as the reverse complement.
CAAACAGACCGTCACACACGTCCATGAAGCCGTCCAGGTGAAGGCCACGAGTCACCACTACCAAGACAACCAACAGAAGAGCGGCAGTCAGTTGGACGGGAAACAACTCGCGGGCACCGTACTCCACGCCCATCAAGAGAAGTCCCAGAAGAAACCCCACCGCCGGGTAGTAGGCCCGGGAGTCGCTGATTTCCCGCTGGTTATAGCTGCGTCTCCCAAGAAAGGGAAACACGGTCAGGAAACTGAGGGCCGATAGGAATGGCGTCAGTTTTGAGACTCCCCGGAGTTCTCGTCTTCGATACGCTCCGCGACTCCGGCATCGGCGAAGGTGGCCATCTCCGCCAGGCACTTGGCTGCTGCTTCGATGATTGGCATCGCCAGCGTTGCCCCGGACCCCTCGCCGAGACGCATACCCATGTCCAAAAGGGGAGTCAGCCCCATGGTTTCCATGCCGATGCGATGGCCCGGTTCCACGGACTGGTGAGAGGCAATCAAGTAGTGGCTCAACGTTGGGGCCAAGGTCCAGGCGATAAGAGCGGCAGCGCCTGATATGAACCCGTCTACAACGGCAGGCCGATGGGCGGCGGCGGTGCCCAGCATTGCCCCGGCCAGCATCCCAATCTCGAACCCACCGACTTTTGCGAGTAGGTCTAGGCCGTCTTTGGCGTCCGGTTTATTAACTTCGATGGACCGGCGCACCACTTCAACTTTGTGGGCCAGAGCCGGGTCGTCCAAGCCTGTGCCTCTCCCGGTGGTCACCGACGGGTCGGCGCCAGTCACGACTGCCGTTATGGCGCTGGAGGGCGTGGTGTTACCGATGCCCATATCCCCGAAGGCGATAAGGTCGGCTCCTTTTGCGATCTGCTCATCGGCGGCGGCAATACCGGCTTCGATGCACTTAATGGCGTCCTCGCGGGACATGGCCGGTCCGATCGCCATGTTGGCAGTGCCCCGGCCAATCTTGACCGCTCGCATCGCTGGATCGTCGGGCAGATCGGCGGCAACCCCGGCGTCCAGAACGACGATGCTGGCCCCTACGTGCCGAGCCAAAACATTTATCGCCGCGCCTCCAGCCAGGAAGTTGCCTACCATGGCGGGAGTCACCTCTTGGGGATAGGCGCTGACCCCCTCGGCCACCACCCCGTGATCTCCGGCCGCTAGAATCACTGCCTTGCGATTTATCTTAGGAATCGGATCCATGAAGATGCCTGCCAAAGTGATGGACAATTCTTCCAGGCGGCCTAGGCTCCCCTGAGGCTTGGTCAGAGTGTCCTGCCGGGCCCGCGCCGCGTCCATAGCGCTTTGGTCCGGAGGGATTATCTTTGCCAGGGTTTGGTCGATGAGGTTCGAAGTAATCATTGATTGTTCCTCACGAGCAAGCTAAAACTCAACACCCGGCTGGGCTTTGATGCCTTCATGGTAGGGGTGCTTGACCACGTTCATCTCGGTGACTAGGTCCGCGTAATCTATAAGCTCCTGGGGGGCGTGACGACCGGTGATGATGACGTGCTGCATCTCGGGCCGGTTCTTTAGCACTTCCACGACATCCGCCACGTCTATCCAACCATAATGCATGGGATAGGTGAACTCGTCCAGAACCACCACGTCGTATCCACCGGTGGCGATGATTTCCTTGCAGTCTTCCCAGTGGGCGCGAGCCATGTCGGCGGATTGATCCAGGTCTTTGGAGCGCCAAGTGAATCCGTCTCCCATGGACCGCATCTCGATGCCGATCTTCTGGGCGGCCCGTTGCTCGCCGAAGTTGGCGGTGGAGTGCTTGATGAACTGGAGCATGATTACCTTGAAATCTCTGCCCCAGGCTCGGAACATAAGGCCCATGGCGGCGGTGGTCTTTCCCTTGCCGTTACCGGTGTTGACGATGACCAGGCCTTTATTTATACGGGCTCCAGTTACCGACTGGGGACCCGGTTCGGGTTTTTCTTCGGTGCTCATTGGTTTTGTCCTCCGACGACAGTAGCTCAGGTTACCGGAATCAATGTCACATCCTCGAATGGGGAGCGCAGGTTTCCACGAAGCGGGGAGCGAGGGACGGGTCGCTGCCCAGGTGGATGTGGATATAGGACGCCCACACGCTGCCCACCTGGAATCCGTCGGCACGGTTGTCTTGGTTCACAACTTTGTAGACTGACTGATCGGGATCTGGCGGCTCTTCCAGGGTAGACCAGTGAAATTCGTGGCCCCTTACCCTCTGGCCTTTCGTTAATAACGGACCATCTCCTCGGGACTCTACCTCCCGGTAGCCGAGAGTCATTCGCTGGTGGGACATGGCGGACACCGCCGGAATCACGCCAAGCATATCGTGACTCGCGCCATCAAGATCTGTCAGGCTCCGGCCAAGGTACATCAGGCCGCCACATTCGGCGTAGACCGGCACACCCTCACCAACCGCCTGCCGTATTGCGGCGTGCATGGGCTTGTTGGCAGCCAACTCCGCACCGAACATCTCCGGGAAGCCGCCGCCCAAATAGATGCCACCGGCGCCCTCAGGCAAGCTCGTGTCCTCCAGTGGACTGAAGGGGACAAGCTCGGCCCCCCAGGCCTCAAGCAGGTCCAGGGAGTCCTGATAGTAGAAACTGAAGGCCATGTCTTGGGCGATGGCGATGCGGGCGCGCTTGGGCTTGGGTTCAGCCGGGTAGGCCACCGAGATTGCCTGAGAACTTTTGGAATCGGCGGCGATGGCCACGATACGGTCCAGGTCGATGGTTTCTTCCACTTGGGCGATGAGCGTGTCGTACCATTGGCGGGCCACTGTGCCCTCCACGGTGGGAATCAGACCCAAGTGACGCTCAGGCTGGATCAGTTCCTCCCTGCGTGGCAGGTAACCTAGCACCGGCAGTCCGGTGGTAGCTTCGATCTGTGGCTGACAAAACTCCATATGGCGGGCACTACCGACGCCGTTCAGGATGACACCGGCGATCCGCATATCGGGGTCGAACTGCTGGTATCCCAAAATCTCGGCGGCGACACTGCGGGCGACTTTGGCAGCATCGGCCACCAGTATCACCGGAGCGTTCAGCAGCTTGGCCAGTTCGGCGGTGGAGCCTTCTTCCGTAAGGTTGGAATGGCCGTCGAAAACCCCCATCACCCCTTCAACTATCGATATCTGGCTCTTGGACCCAGCCCTCTGGAATAGCTCCAACACGGTCTGGTGGGGGAGCAACCAAGTGTCCAGGTTGCGGGAGGGGACGCCGCAAGCCAGCTTGTGGTAGGACGGGTCGATGTAGTCCGGGCCGGCCTTGAAGGGCTGAACCTGGTATCCGCGACGGGTTAAGGCGCCCATGATTCCCGTGGCGATGGTGGTCTTACCAACACCGCTGCGGACGCCGGCTATTACAACGGATGACGTCAAATACGAATCTCCAGGCTGTCCGCTGTCAGCATTCAGCCGTCAGCTATCAGGGGCTATTATACCCCGCTCCGCTCGCCTAGCTTGGGATGGCTAGGCTCTCGCCGTATTTCTTTTGGAGGCCTATGAACAGGTCGTGCCTTGGTTGGTTGGTCTCTTCTTTCTCCGACTTCCTCAGATAAACCCGGAGCATGGGCTGATCTTCATTGTCGATGAACCAGAGTGAGTAGCTGGGCAGGCCCTCAGCGTTGGTGTTATGGATGAACCGGACCTCCCTGACCTCGTTCATGTGCATATGGAGGTGGGTCCCTCCCTCAGCCATGAAGGTAACGACGTTGCCGTCTTCGGCAAAGCGAATGTCCTCAAACATGGTGTAGACCTCAGCGGTGGCCCCGTTGTTAGCCAACATCAGGACTACCTCGGCGAACCCGGGCTGACATTCCTCAAGTATCTCGCGTATCATTCGAGTCTCCTTAAAACGGGGTAAGACGTCCGGGCCGACGCCACCCAAAAAAATACCCGGCTTCTCGGCCGGGTGAAAGCTCGATAGGACTCATACCCTCATCCGCGAAGTGTATCAAGCCGAGCCTGCGGCAGGTCTCCTGGCTTCTGGCGATGCGGGCGTCCCCTGTGTCTCCGGCTCAATGGCCGGGAGGTTCACATCGGGGAAATCCTGATCCAGTTACAGTGGCGGGCCCGCGCCGGACTTACACCGGCTTCCCTTTTAAGCCCTTGAAAACGAGGCCACCTACAGGCTGTTCTCGGTTGTAAAGGGGCGACTTTGATAGTGAATATATATAGACGAGGACTCTGACGAAGCTATCCCCGCCGCAGCTAACATAGCGTTGAGAGCATTGTATGATGGCCGCAAACCAGCGTCAAACTTTCTATTGACAACCCGATCGACGGAGGCATACTTTAGGTCTGCGCAGCCACCGATCCCCAGGAGCAGAATTGGGCGAACAACTTCGGATATCCGCTAAGGTCCTGGCAGAGTTCGCGATGCCCGACTTCTGCCCCAGGTGTTTTTGGGTCAAACATCGGGTACCAGACCGGCTTCCCTACCAGTCCTTTCCCGGCATCTTCAGTTCCATCGACTCGTTCAGCAAGCGGGTTGTCCACGGTTTGTTCGACAACGGAGGGGAAGCGCCGGCCTGGTTCGAGTCTCTGGGGGAGTTGGTGGGGTACAAGAAGCCGCCTCATCACTCAAAATTCAATATCGTCGACGAAGAAAACAATATCCTGCTGACTGGAGACCCGGACGGGGTATTTGTCCGGTCCGATGGCTCCCACGTTATCGTCGATTACAAGACCTCCAGATATACCCCTCATCAGGAGCGGTTGTTCCCGCTTTACGAGGCCCAATTGAACGCTTACGCCTTGATCGGAGAGCAATGCGGGTTGGAGCCCGTTTCCAGTTTGGCTCTTATTTACACGGAGCCGGCCACCAGCGATGATGAAGCCACCGGCGAAGGCTCTCACCGGGAAGACGGCTTCGCCATGGGGTTTGTGGCGAACGTTATTCCGGTGGGATTGAATACGTCAATCATTCCACCCCTGCTCGCTAAGGCCAGGGATGTATGCGACTCGGATCTGAGTCCATTGGGACGGAGGAACTGCCGGAATTGTAGGTTACTGAACGAGTTGTTGGATGTGGCGGGGCCGTGAAGACGAAAATCCCCCAACCCCCCTTTACGAAAGGGGGGCTTTGTGACGGTTTTGTTGGAGCGCGGCTCCATGTAAAAAGGCTGAACCTAATAATTAAGGAGAATTATGACTACTTACACTTATGACCACATACATCTTCGGAGCCAGGATCCGATGGCTACGGCCGAGTATTTCAACAAGATGTTCGACGCTAAGATTGTCGAGTCGGTTCAGTCGGACGGTCAGCCTCGTATCGACATCGATGTTAATGGGCTGATGATTTTTATCGCCAAGGCTGACGGGACCGTGCCCTCGGGGTTGAGAGATCCTCACTTGGGATTGGATCACTTCGGGTTCCGGGTGGAGAACCTGGCGCAAGCGGCGGAAGAATTGAAGGCGAAGGGCGCCGAGTTTGCTATCGAGCCCCACGACCTGCGGCCGGGACTGAAGATTGCTTTTGTTCGGGCTCCGGGGGATGTGCGGATCGAGTTGTTGGAACGCAGCTAGGCGAACGCAGAACCAGGTCCCATCGAAGTGTGTGGTTCGACAGGCTCACCACGAACGGACATAGCAACATTACCGTTCGTCCTGAGCTTGTCGAAGGACTTAGCAGGAGACATCACCTGACTCTGAAGCTAGGCTCCTTTCACGCTGTAGGTGGCTACGTCTTGAGATATTCGGCCCTCTTCTAGGAGCTTGGCCAGGTGGGTGGTGACGTTTCGGGCCGCAGCCCCTCGCAGGTTCTTGCGGAGGTTCCGGGGGTAGACGGCTTGAACCACCTCGTCCACGCTTCCGGCGCCGCCGGCTAGGGCTTTTATCACCTGCTCTTCACGGGCGTTGCGATGGTCGATGTACCACTGGATGCGCTTGACCCCGTCTTGGATCAGTTGCCCGTGGCCGGGACAGATCATGGTTGGGCGCTGGCGGGCCAGCAATTCCAACGATGCCATGTACTCTTTCAGGTTGCGGACGCTGGATGAGGAGTTGCCCAGGATGGTGTCGCCACTGAACAGTGTTCGCTGCTCCCGCATGAAGTAGGAGATGTGGTTCACCTCGTGGCCGGGTGTGAACAAGGCCCGAAGACCCAGTCCTCCCCCCGTCGGGATTACTTCTCGGGATTTTATCGGCTCGACGCAGCCCGCGCCCAGGCGTTCCGTCAGATAGGATGACAGCTTGGGGTGGCAACGCACCACGCAGCCCAACTCCTCTTGGATACGGTCCAGACCGCCGATGTGGTCCTCGTGGCCGTGGGTCACCAGTATCGCCGACATCCGGGGCCGACCCAGCTCGGCGTAGTAGTCCAGTATCTGGCGGGTCCAGGCACGGTACGGCTCTCCGGAATCAATCATAACCATGCTGTCATTGGGGTCGCCGACGAAGTATATCTGCGTCCCGCCCGGATGCATCGCCCCAAAGGTGTTGGGATCTTCTTGGATGTGGGTGCTGTATATGTGGTCGGCGATCTGCATGCTTTTCCTCTTCGCGGTGAACGTGTAGCGAACTATCGATAGCTGAACGGATGTTATCCGGGAGGCAGGTCTGCGTCAACGTCATCGAACGCATCCCTCTATATCGCATCCAAGGCTTGAACCAGGCGTGATGATGATATGATGTGCGAAATTACCCACGCCTGAAGCCCTGTATCCAAACAACTTGAGTTACCGGAGAGCGACATGATAGGTCTTGAAGAGATTAAAGCAGCGGTCCCGCAGCTTGACGGGAAGATTGACCTACCTGGGCTGGCAGATCCCGTGGAGGTCTACCGCGACCGCTACGGCATTCCCCACATCCGTGCAGGCAGCGAAGGCGACGCTTTTTTCGCCCAGGGCTTCGTGACCGCTCAGGACCGCCTCTGGCACATGGAGTACGACCGCCTCCGGGGAGTCGGACGGTGGGCGGAGGTGGTGGGGCCATCGGCGTTGGACCAGGACAAGATGATGCGGAAGTTCCGTCTGGAGGCCAGCGCTAGAGCCGATTATCAAGCCGTCGGAGAGCGGACCAAACGGATGATGGACCGCTACGCCGAAGGTGTTAACGCATTCATCGAGACGTGCCCGGTCCTGCCGGTGGAGTATCAGTTGGCCGGAATGTCTCCCGAACCGTGGCAACCGTGGGACGGGCTGGTTATCTACAAAGTACGGCACATCTTCATGGGTGTGTTCGAGTCGAAGGTCTGGCGGACCAAGGTTGCTCAGGAAGTCGGCCCGGAGAAGACCGCACAGCTATTTCCGGGGTATGAGGCGGGTCAACTACAGATATTGCCGCCGGGTACTTCCTATGAAGGTCCCATCGCCGACGGGCTGGAAGAACTCAGCAGGGGTATGACCGCCCTGGCCGTGTTGAACGGCAGCGATGGCGGCAGCAATAGCTGGGCGTTGTCAGGCAGCCGGACTGCGACGGGAATGCCTCTCTTGGCGGGCGACTCCCATCGGGCGCTGGATACACCCACCGTTTACTACCAGAACCATATATCCTGTCCCGAATTCGACGTTGTTGGTCTTTCGTTTCCCGGCATGCCTGCGTTCCCCCACTTCGGCCACAATCCCTGGGTGGCCTGGTGCGTAACTCACTTGGGCGCTGATTATCAGGACCTCTACATCGAACAGTTTAAGAAAGACGACTCCGGCTACTACAAGTACAAAGACCAGTGGCGCCGGGCCGAGGTCCATCAAGAGACGATAAAGGTTAAGGATAGCGACGATGTTCCGATAAAAGTCTGGGTTACCCTGCACGGTCCGGTTATATCGGGAAACCCGGAGCAAGGCAGCGGTATCGCATTCAGGTATACAGCTACCGACGAAGGGTCGGCCTGGCCGGACGGTTTGTGGGAGATGCTGCTGGCAAAAAATTCGGAGGAATTGATCGATGCCTCCCGGGAGTGGGTCGACCCTTGCAACAACCTGGTGTTCGTCGACACTGAAGGCAACTTCGGTCATCTATGCCGGGGCCAAGTGCCCATCCGCTCCAAGGACAACGGTTGGCTGCCAGCTCCTGGTTGGACCGGCGAGCATGAGTGGCAGGGATACATTCCCTTCGAAGATATGCCCAAGGCAGTTAATCCGGAAGAAGGCTACATCGTCACCTGCAACAACCGGCCGGTGGGCAACGATTATCCCTACTACATCTCCACGGACTTCACGCCGGGATTCCGGGCGCAGCGGGTGACCAAGCGATTGCTGTCTCTGGACCGGCCTACCGCGTCCGATATGGCCATCGTTCACGGAGAACGGGTATCGGTTCCCGCCCAGTCGTATCTGGGGATTATGGCTCGGGTAGAGCCTCGGGATAAAGCTTCCGCGCTGGCCAAGAAAAAATTGCTCAACTGGGACGGGCAGATGGACGCCGACCAGGTGGAGCCGACGATTTACAGCGCTTTGCGGGACAGTTTGCTACACAAGGTTCTGAAGCACAACCTGGGGGATGAGCTTTCCGGGATGGCGCGGAACCCCGACGGACGCGGCCTGGGACAGTTCCTAGCCAGATTCAAGGTTATGATGGCGTCGATGATTGCCAGGGACGACCGAACCTTCCTGCCTCCGGGCAAGGATTGGCCGGAGATGGTGGCCGATGGACTGGCCGACGCGGTGGCTACGCTGAAACAACGTCTGGGAGACGACCTGGAAGAATGGCGTTGGGACAAGCTGCACCAGGCCCGCCCCACGCACACTCTATCCTCGGTTTTTCCCGAGTTGGCGGAGCTGTTGAACCCGCCAGAGATTCCCATGAACGGAGACGGAGACACGCCTCTCGCAGGAAGTTACTCCACGGCCAACTTTGCCACGGTCACCAGCCTATCGGTGGCCCGGTACGTTTACGACCCCTCGGACTGGAGCAATTCCATGTGGGTAGTTCCCCAAGGCAGCTCAGGGCATCCGGGCAGCCACCATTACCACGACCAGTCGGAGATTTGGGGCCGGATAGAAATGGTGCCCATGGAGTACGACTGGGACCACATCATTGCTAACAGCGAAACCCAGCAACGGTTGGACCCGGCCTAGTGCGGAGCTAGAATCAGCCGCCCTTCAGGTGCTTGCCCAGCAGGTCTAGGGCCGCTTGGGCCGCGCCGCGCTTGGTAGCGTCCCGGTCTCCAGAGAGGTGAACTTCTATCGCCACGTCTTCGCCGTCTTTGACTGCCAAGCCGATCCAAAAAGTCCCGATCGGAAAGCTGGAGCGTCCTTGGGCCGGGCCGGTAACTCCGGTGGTGGAGAGTGCGTAGTCGGTGTTGCAGAGTTCCCGTACCCCTTTTGCCATGGCGATGGCTACCTCACGGCTAACACTGCCGAAATTGTTGTACGTTTCGTCGGTAACTCCCAGCACGCTTTGCTTCAAACCACCGGTGTAGGCAATCACGCCGCCGGGACAGTATGCGGAGCTGCCGGGCACGGTTCCCAGCATATAGCCAATCAGTCCCATGGTATCGGCTTCGGCTACGGACACGGTTTTGCCCTGGGCAATCAGTAGTTCGGCTATTTCTGTTACTTCCATCGGTTCGTCTCCTGTGTGTTTAATGTTTGGTTGCGAGTGTGGGGGGACGACCCCTCTCGGTCCCCCCTTCGTAAGGGGGAAGGGCAGTTTAGTTCTTGGCGGGTTTTTGGAAGAGTAGGAAGAACTCCCTGTTGCCGGCGTCTCCTAGGATGGGTGATGGGCAGAGGTTGCGGACCCGTAGGCCTGCGTTTATCGCCCAGTTGATGGTCCGGCTCAATACCGCGGCATGTATCTTGGGGTCTTTAATCACGCCGCCCTTGCCTACTTCTTCCCGGCGTGCCTCGAATTGGGGTTTGACCAGCGCCGCGACGTAGGACCCTTCTTTCAGGTGCTGAAGCGCTGACGGAATCACCATGGTAAGGGATATGAAGGACACGTCGATGGTGATTAGGTCCACGGCCTCCGGCAGTTCGAAGGGGTTGCGAGCGTTGAGTTTCTCAATGACGGCTACTCTTGAATCCTGCCGTAACTTGTAGGCCAACTGGCCGTGTCCCACATCTATAGCGTAGACCCGCTCCGCGCCCCGTTGCAGCAGGCAGTCGGTAAATCCACCAGTGGACGCTCCCACGTCCAACACGGTAAATCCGTCTACGGTTAGCTTAAAAGTGTCGAGGGCGTAGGCCAGTTTGAGGCCACCACGGCTTACGTAGGGAAGGTTGCCTCGAACCTCAAGGGGATCGGTGCCAGGCAGTATGGAGCTGGCTTTGAGCACCCGTCCGGCGCGGCTGAAGACCAGACCCTCGGCGATGAGAGTTTGAGCCTGCTCTCTGCTCTCGGCCAGCCCTCGGTCGACCAATAGCAGATCGGCGCGCTTCCTTTGGCTTGTCTTGGCCATGGAGGCTAGGCGTGCCCGTATGTTCGGTAGGTCACGGCCACATTATCCAGCCGGTGCGATCAGTCCGAGCCCGGAATAGGTGTCCGCCCCCGGTGGTCACGTAGAGGGTTTTCATGTCCGGGTCGCCGAAGCAACAGTTGGTGGGACGGTCCACTCGCAAGTCGTGGGTTTCCAGAATCCTACCCGTCGGCGCAAAAACGTAGATGATTGGGCCGGGGCCGCTCTGTTCCCATCCGGCGCAGACCACGATGTTGCCTTCGGCGTCCAGAGTCATTCCGTCGACGCCCCTTTGCACTCCTCGATGATCGATGCCGAAAGTATGCAAAGTTGCGTAGTCGCCCAGCGAGCCATCATCGTTGATTGGATAGGCTCTTAACTGGCGGGGTTGATCGGGAGAATAGTCACTCTGGGCCACGTAGAGGGTTTTCTGGTCTCGAGATATCAGAACACCGTTGGGCCGGCTGACGTCGTGGGTAGCCCTGGTTAACTCCCATTGGTCGCTGCCCTTGGGGTCCAAGCGGAGCACCGACATGTGGTCCAGCTCCTGGTCGCCGGCTGAGGCGTTGAAAGGGTCGGTGAACCAGACGCGGCCTTCCTGGTCCACAGCCAAGTCATTTGGATTGTTATGCTGCTTGCCTTCTAGCAGGTGGGGAAGGGAGATGGTAGTAGAACGGTCTTTTTCGAACCGCACAATGCGCCGACCACCGGCCTGACATCCGTAAAGGTTTCCCTGGGCGTCGAAACAGAGACCGTTGGTGCGCATCGTTCCGG
>CAXEOX010000054.1:0-18998 GCA_963997925.1 uncultured bacterium | reverse complement strand
GCATATTGTAACGGTCTTCGGGATTTACCCATCCCTTGAAATTGGGGGTTCGCTTTTCGGCGAAGGCCATTCTCGATTCCATCTGATCGGATGTATCGCCGTGTTCGTGAAGGGCCGCCGCCAACCGGGTCAGGTTTGGAGCAACGTTGGGACGCATCTGCCGCATCATGTGGAAGGTGTTGACCCGGGATGCCGGAGGCAGCGTCAGTAGGTGCTCAGCCATCCCGAAGGCGGTGGGCAAAAGCTCTTCAGGTTCGACCAGACGGTTGATGAACCCAACTTCATAGAGGCGCTGGGCGGTAAACCGGAACCCCAAAGCCATCTCCGTGGCGATGGGGTGGGGCAGGCCAGCGAAATAGCCGTGATCGTAGCCTCCAAGGAGGAAACGTTTAGCCTCGGATACTTCGAACATCGCACTGGGAACCGACACTCGCAGGTCGCTGCGCTCCACGAGGATGAACCCGCCGCCCATGGCAAAGCCGTTGACGGCGGCGATGACCGGTTTGGCCGACTCCCATTCGCTGTACGGGTTGCTGAGGGGATGATTCTCACTGCCGGCAGCGCCCCGCTCCAGAACCTCTTTCATGTCGTCCCCGGCGCAAAAAGCCCGGCCCGTTCCAGTGAGCACGGAGACCTCCAAGTCAGGATTGTTGTTGAACTCGGTATACGCAGCGAACATCTCGGTTCGCAACTCCAAGCCCAAAGCGTTCAGCCGGTCCGGACGATTCAGTTGAACCAGCATGATTCGGCCCTGAATATCGATATTCACCACTGACACGGGTGATTCTCCTTATGGTTAAAGACGGTAGGACCCAGATGCGGCCATGGCCAGGTAACTTCAATGACCATCTACCCAGGGGGCCACAACAACCTTGGATTATGGGGGGCTATCGGGCCGTTCACTCCAACTTAGGCAGGTTGTACCGGTCTTCTGGGTTCAACCAACCCTTAAAGTTGGGGGTTCGCTTCTCGGCGAAGGCGCTGCGTGATTCCATCAGATCCGATTTATCGCCGTGTTCGTGAAGAGCCGCCGCAAGTTGGCTCAGGTCCGGAGCCATTTGGGGGCGCATCTGCCGCATCATGTGTACCGTGTTGACGCGGGATGCCGGAGGCAGCGTCAGTAGGTGCTCAGCCATCCCGAAGGCGGTGGGCAAAAGCTCTTCAGGTTCGACCAGACGGTTGATGAACCCAACTTCATAGAGGCGCTGGGCGGTAAACCGGAACCCCAAAGCCATCTCCGTGGCGATGGGATGGGGCAGGCCGGCGAAATAGCCGTGGTTATAACCGCCGAGCAGCCATCGCTTGGCTTCGGAAACCTCGAACACTGCGCTGGGAACGGCGACACGTAAGTCGGTCCGTTCCACCAGTATGAACCCGCCGCCCATGGCGTAACCGTTGATGGCGGCGATGACCGGCTTGTCTATCTCTCCATCGTTGAACGGGTTCTTGACGGGTCGGGAACCGCTTCCCGGAGCGCCGCGTTCCAGGGCTTCCTTCATATCCTCCCCGGCGCAGAACGCACGCCCGGTGCCGGTAAAAACGGCGACTTCCAAGCCGGGGTTGTCTTTGAACTCGGTGAATGCCGCCGCCATCTCGGTTCTAAGATCCACTCCCAAGGCATTCAAACGCTCGGGGCGGTTCAATTGGATGAGCATGACTTGACCTTGAATATCGGTTTCCACCACCGCCATGGTTAATCCTCCTTAGTTATTCCAGTAATTCGGTAAAGTTTTAGGCTGACGGGTCCAGGTCCGACGCTATCCAGTCGGCCACCCGTTCACCAATCATGATTGTCGTGCAGTTGGTGTTGGCTCTGATGACGTCGGGCATCACCGAGGCGTCGGCCACCCGCAGGCCTTCGATTCCTTGGACCTTGCAGTACTGGTCCACCACGGCCATGGGGTCGCTGATGGGGCCCATCTTGCAGGTGCCGGATAGGTGCTGGCCGATCCACACGTTCTCCATCATCCAAGCGTCGAGAGCCTCATCCGAGGCCAGGTCGGCTTCGACGGGAGATATGAGGCCGTTGACGATGTCCCGGAAGGATTCATGCTCCATCAGTTCTATGCAGATACGGATTCCTTCCCTCATCCGCTTCCGGTCCCAGGGTTCTTCCAGGTACCGGCAGTCGATGAAGGGTTGAACTCCGGGGTCGGCGGAAGTTAGGCGAATCTCCCCGGAGCTTACCGCCAGTTCCAGCATACAGGTGAACCTGATGCCCTCTTCGGCAAAGGGGTCGCCGCCCAAGGGGGTCGAGAAGGACGATGGGAATATCTGCATGTCGTCCCGGTGCTGGGATCCGGCAGCGGTGTAGCGCAGTAACGCCTGCATCCTGGGAGCGTTGGGGTCTAGCGGGAAATCGTCTTTGACTGCGACTCGAACGGCGACCAGTGGATGGTCCCTGAGGTTCTGCCCCACTCCCGGGAGGTTCTTGACGACGGGAATGCCCAGGCTTTGCAACTGGGATTCCGGACCTATCCCGGATAGCATCAGCAACTGGGGTGAGGCGATGGCCCCGGCGCTGAGAACGATTACGCCGCTCTCTACTATGAACCGGTCTCCGCCGCTGTCCACCTCTACTCCGGTGGCTCGTTGACCATCGAAAAGGATGCGACGCACTTGCACGTTGGCCCTGATGGTCAGATTGAGGCGGTGCCGGTTGGGGTTTATGTAGGTTAAGGCGGTGCTCATTCGGACACCGTCTGGGTTGTTCATCGGGAACGGTCCGATGCCTGTGGAGTCCGGGCTGTTATGGTCATAGGTCTTCGGGTAGCCTGAGTCCAGGCAAGACAGATTGAATGCGACTTGCAAAGGCGACCACGTTTCCGGCTTGTGCCGGCGCACGGGGATCGGCCCGTCGAATCCGTGGAAATCATCCTTGATGTCCGTGTCCGTTTCTAGTTTTCTGAAATAGGGGAGAACCTTTAGGTAGTCCCACTCGTCATTGCCCCAGGATGCCCATCGGTCGTAGTCTTCCGGTACTCCCCGCAAAAAGACCTGCCCGTTGATGGCGCTGGTCCCGCCAACTACCTTGCCCCGGGGAACTGCCACCGGTTCCGACTGAACCTGGGTGCCCCGACCTTCAAAGGACCAGTTGTGGGGGGCTCCGTTCTCCGACGCAGTGGGAGCGTAGCCGTACTTTAGGTCGTCCGGCGTAGACTCCAGATCCGGATAGTCGGGACCGGCTTCCAAGAGTAAGACCGAGCAGTCGGGCGATTCGGACAACCGGGTCGCCAGGGTGCCGCCTGCGGACCCGGCACCGATAACAATCACGTCGTATTTCATAGACCCCCCCGTCAGGTAATCAAGAAATTATATCGTTTCGAATCGTTCACGAACGAGATGGAAGTGAATCCCGGACGCTGGGTCATTTCATAAATGATTCATACCGGGAACCTACAATCTTTCGCGAAAGCCAATGCATGATACCAGAGTCCGGTGAATAGTAAGGCGGTTGTTTGGCATAGGTGGTAACCCGTCCATCGGATGCTAGCTTACGGGAGCGGCGTTCATCAACCAAGGGAGGTATACACATGGTGGCGAAGGTATTGAAGGCACTTACTGGTCCCTTTGCCACATCCAGGCCGTCCAACCTGCAAGGAGGAGTCTTGGATTTTTTGGGTGGGGCGGTTGGATGGGTAGAGTTTCGATATCAGACGGGCCTAGAGGTTCGGGATAAAGTGTTAACCCCGGCTGGGGCACTGGGCCGAAAATACTGTATATCCGAGCAGCGGATGTATCATCGACAACTCTACTACACGCTGGTTGATGCGGCCACCGGGCCTTCCTTCTCGATGAAGAATTGTTCCCGATCCGGACTTCCATAGAACTCTCCCTAGGGCCGGAAGTCCATGGCGACTACGTAGTGGTCCTCGGTCTCGGTAGACTCCACTACATCGAACGCCATAGGAACGCTGAGGTATCTTGACCCATAAGCGCCCGGTTCTTCCCGGGCGGTGCGCATGGCCAACACTTGGGCTTGGCCTAAAGAGATGTATCCAATCACCTCCCCTTCGAGAATAAAATCGAACTTCTCCTCGTCCTTCTTACCCTCGTCTTCGAGCATGGCCGCGTAGTTAGGCCACGCGGTAGGGGTCCAACGCCTCGTGATTGATGGTGATGCCCAGGCCGGGGCGGTCGGGAGGGCTGACGTAGCCGTCAACGATGGCTAGGGGTTCCTCGAACATCTTGTCCCACATTGGGTCGGTGGAGCCTCGGTAGAACTCTAGAATAAGCCCGTTGGGGATGGCCGATGCCAGGTGGATATTGACCTCCTGCTTGCCATGGGGGGCGATGGGCAGGTCGTGGGACTGGGCTAGGGCCGCGACTTTCATGAACTCGGTAACGCCGCCCATGACTAGGGGATCCGGCTGGATGATGGCGGCGCAGCGGTTCTCGATAAGGTCGCGGAAACCGTAGCGAGTGTATTCGTTCTCTCCGGTGGCAATGGGCACGGAGGTTGCCTGGGTGATGAGTTGATGGCCCTTGTAGTCGTCGGGGTTGATTGGCTCCTCGAACCAGAAGAGATCGTATTTCTCGACCTTCCGGGCCAATTCGATGGCTTCATATACCCGATAGGCGCAGTTGGCGTCCATCATGACTTTCACGTCGGGGCCAACGGCTTCGCGGACCACCCGAACCCGCTCTACATCTTCGTTGATGGTGGCGCCGCCGACCTTCATCTTGATGGCGCGGGCGCCCATGCTTACGCTGTGCTCCATCTCCGAGGCCAGTTCCTCCAAGCCTTTGCCCTCTTCGTAGTAGCCGCCCGCCACGTAGACCGGGACCTTATCGGTATAGCCGCCCAGCAGCTTATAGACCGGGCGGTTGGACGCCTTGCCCTTTATGTCCCACAGGGCGATGTCGATGCCGCTGATTACCCGGGTGGTGATGCCCCGGCGTCCGACGAGCTTGGGCTGCCACATCTCGTCCCAGATCTTTTCCGTGTCGAAGGGGTCTTGGCCGACGACGTACTGCCTTAGATGCTCGGCGATTACCTTGCCCACTTCGGGAGCCTCTTCGATGCCTCCGGCCAAGCCCACGCCGCTGATTCCCTCGTCGGTGTCGATAATCACCACGTTGAGCCCGGCGTTGGGATATACGTACATGCCGTTGCGGATCGGCTTGGTCCTAGGCCAGAGGTAGGTCTCCATCCGCATGTCGGTGACTTTCATGGCGATGCGCTCTCCTGTTAGAGGATTGAGGCTGGACCGTCCAACGTGGGCCTGCCGTAGGTTAGGGCGGCGTCCTGATTGTTGTCAAGCAACTCCGCTACGGGCTGGGTGCTTAGCCTTCTCATCCAGAGTAGAATTGACCGGCCTGCTTTAATAAGCGCACGAAATAGCCAGTAGGGAGAGATATAAGCCATGACGCAATCAACCCCACAAGATGCCTTACGCACTCTCATGCCCATCGCCGGTTGGTCCGAGGACCGTGCCAGCGAGGTCAATATAACCGGTGAGACGGATCCCTTGTTGCCCACCTCGTTCCGCATCGCCGAGACCGCCGCCGCCACACTGGGAGCGGTCGGTATCGCTGCGTCCGATCTGTGGGAACTGCGCACGGGACGCCGTCAGGAGATCGGCGTCGATACCCGCCGGGCGACAGCTTCACTGCGTAGCGGAAGCTACTTGAAGATGGAATGGTCCCCTGCCACCAGGGAGCGCAACTCGGTCATGGGCACCTATCCGGCCAAGGACGGCCGGTGGAGCTATCTCCACTGCAACTTCCCCAACCATCGCGCCGCCGCCATGAAGGTGCTGGGCGTTGCGGAAGACCGGGCAGCCGTCGCCAAGGCGGTAGCCGGTTGGGACGCATTGGAGCTTGAAGAAGCAATCATCGCCGCCAACGGCGCTGGCGGCATGGTGCGATCCATGGAAGAGTGGGCCCAGCATCCCCAGGCCGCCGCCATCGCCGGATTGCCCCTGATGGAAATCGTCAAGATAGGCGACAGTTCGCCGGAACCTCTTCCCGAAGGAAGCCGTCCTCTTTCCGGTATCCGGTTGCTGGACCTGACCAGGGTTCTCGCCGGTCCAAGTTCCTCCAGAACCCTGGCGGAGCATGGAGCCGACGTTATGAAGCTAACCGGGGCTCATCTGCCGAACATCGTGGCCCAAGACTACGATACCGGCCACGGCAAGCTGTCCACCCAACTTGATCTCCGCGAACAGGACCAACTGGATACGCTGAAAGGCATGGTCCGCGAGGCCGACATTTTTACCCAGGGCTACCGGCCCGGCACGTTGGGCAATCGCGGGCTCTCACCCGAGGCTTTGGCGGAAATCAGGCCCGGTCTGGTCTACGTTTCCCTGTGCGCCTTCAGCCACGTTGGCCCTTGGGCCTCGCGCCGTGGGTTCGACACGGTGATCCAAACCGTCAGCGGCATCACCCACCGGCAGGGTGAGCTATTCCCCGGCGCCACACCGGGACCGCAGCATTATCCGGTGTCGGCCATCGATTACCTGACCGGATATCTGATGGCCTACGGCGCCATGGTCGCCCTGGCCCGGCGGGTTAAAGAGGGCGGCAGTTGGCTGGTGCGTATCTCTCTGGCCCAGGCTGGCCGCTGGCTGGTGGAAAGAGGTCAGGTGCCGGAGTCCGAACTCAAGAACGTGCCGTCTGAATTCACCCCCGAGGAGATAGCGAGTTGGGGGACGGTCACCGACACTCCGCAAGGCAAGCTGCACCACATGACTCCGGTGATAAGCCTCTCGGAAACCCCGCCCCGTTGGGACCGCCCGGCGGTGCCTCTGGGTCATCACAAGCCGGTATGGCCTGAGCGGAGTAAGTAGCCGTCAATCGCCGTAGACAATCTGCTTGGACCATCGTAATATTCCGGCAAAAGGCCGTGAGGAGTTGAAAGCAAATGACTACAGTAGGAACCGGCGAGTTTACCTATGAAGCGATATTGGACTGGGCGAAGCTGCCCCCGGGTGAGACCTTCGATACGGTTAGCGCCGTAGCTACAGATTCCCAGGACAGGGTCTACGCCTTCCAGCGGAAAGACCCCCCGGTGATGATTTTCGATCGGGACGGGAACCTGCTGGACTCCTGGGGGAACGGTAATTTTGAATTCTCCCACGGGATCCATATCGCGGACGACATCATCTACGTCACCGACCGGAACAGTTCCGTGTGCATCATGTACACCCTGGAAGGACGGCCCATCCAGATGCTGGGACGCCACGGCGTTCACTCCGACACGGGTTGCGAGAATCCCGGAGACCTTTGCCCCAGAGCGGCTGGCCCGTTCAACTATCCCAGCGAAATGGTCCCCTCGCCGTCGGGCGACCTCTACGTTTCCGACGGCTATCGCAACGCCCGGATACACCGGTTCACCGCCGACGGCCAGTTGAAAGCGTCCTGGGGTCAGCCCGGCAAGATGGAGCCCGGCCATTTCCACCTGCCCCACAGCATCCTGGTGGACGATACCAGCACGGTGTTCGTTTGCGACCGGGAGAACCACCGCATCCAGGTCTTCGATGGCGATGGCGAGTTCCAGACCATCTGGACCGACATCCAGCGTCCCATGGACATCTCCGAAGGCAAAGACGGTCTGCTATACGTCAGCGAGGGCAGCAGGGACGATTCACCGTCTCGGGTCAGCGTTTTGGACAAGCAGGGGAATGTTCTAGGCCGTTTCAACGCCCGCGGTGGCCATGGCAGTTGGGTTGACGCTCACGGCGATATCTACGTGGGGACGCCGACCAGCGTGGACAAGTACGTGCGGAATAGGTAGGGTCTTACCTAGGCTCTGAAGATGTGATGTTGGCCCTCACCCCACCCCGATGGAATCGGGGTGGGGTGAGGGCTTTGGCTTCTGTGGAGAAACCCTAGGTCCTTATGGTGCCCAAGGCACCGGCGCTTCACTGTCAGCTGGGTCTGTTACGACGTCAACGATGGCCGGGCGGCCTGATGCTAAGGCCTGTTCTATCGCGCTCTGGATGTCTCCGGGCCGAGTAACTCGTATCCCGAAAGCCCCCATGGACTCGGCGACCTTGGCTAGATCGACATCATTGAACTCCCATATCTCGGACGAATCCGCGCCCTCCACGTTGGCGAAGCCGCGATCGTCGCCTCGTTTGTTCTGGAGAAGGCCGTGGTTGTTGTTGACCACGGTGACCACCGGGATGTTGTAACGGACTGCGGTATCCAATTCGCCGATGTGGTACCACAGCCCACCGTCGCCGGTGAAACATATCACCGGGCGGTCCGGTTCGGCGCATTGGACGCCCATGGCCCCGGCGAGTCCCCAACCCAGGGAACCGGCGCACCGGATGTAGCTTTGGCCGGGGTGGTTCAGGTCTACCATGGAACCGGTCCAGATGCCGGCGTGACCAGTGTCGGCCACCAGGATGACGTTGTCGGGCATGGCATTGGTCAGCTCATTGCAGAGTCGTTCCGGAATGATGGGCACGGCGTCCGAGTTGACCCTGGGTTCAACCTCTTCCCGCCAGTCTTTCACCAGTTCTTGCGCCCTGGATACCCATTCGTTGCGGCCACCGATGGGCTCCAACGCTTCAATCATTTTTCGGAGGGTTGCCTTGGCGTCGCCGTGCAACGATACCTCGTTGGGATAGCTCCTTCCCAGTTCCGAAGGGTCGATGTCTATCTGAATCACGGGGGTGCCTTCGGCGGGCACCCGCCACTCGTTGGTTACTTGGCTGCCGGTGTGGCTACCTACGTAAATCACCAGGTCGGCTTCGGCAACCACTCGGTTGGCGCACCAACGGGAATAGGAGCCGACGACTCCCACCGATAGAGGGTGGTTCTCGGTGATGCAGCCTTTGGCGTTCAACGACGTGGCCACCGGGATGGACAGCATCTCCGCCAGTTCCACGACTTCTTGTTCGGCCTGTGAGGCGGTAACTCCACCTCCGGCGACGATAACCGGGCGTTGGGCGGCGGACAGCCTCTGGGCGGCCTTTAGCACCGTGTCGGGTGAAGCTTCGGGGCGGAAGGCCGGCCGGCGGGTGAATGACTCCTCAACGACCAGTTCTAGGTCGCCCTCGGTTTGCATTATTACGTTGGCGGTCATGCCTTGCAGGTCAAGGTGCACCGGCATGGGAACTCCCGAGGTGGCTTCCCGGAATGCTTGGCGCAGGAGATACGGGAGTTGTTCTACCCGTTCCACATAGGCGGAGAATTTGGTTACTGAGGAGAAGGGCTTGGAGTGTTCAATCTCCTGATACGCGTTCTTCTCCTGCTCCATTGGGGTTTTGCGTCCGGTCATGGCGATTACGGGGGACATGGCCAGGTAGGGGTCCTGCAAGCCAGCGGCGAGATTGGCCGCTCCTACTGACTGGGCGAAGCAGATGCCGGGGCGGTTGGCGGCCCGGGCGTAGCCGTCGGCCATGTACGCCGCCGACTTCTCTCCGTGAGTAACGATACTTTTGACGCCCAACGCGCTCATCTCCGCCAAGGCTTCCCGGGCTATCGCCGGGGCCACGAAGACATGAGTAACGCCATAGGCTTTGAGCGCCTGGGCCATGAACTTTCCGCCGGTTATCTGTGCCATCTCCACCCCTCCAAATTAAGTGATTTTGCTATCAGGTTACGGGTTTCAGTTCAGATCGCCAATTGTCATAACGTCCGTAAACTACTGTCATTCCGATCCTTCGGTGGAAGGAGAGGAATCTCCTCGTTGCTGGAAATACCTCATCCGAGATGCTTCGCCGCTGCGGCTGGCTCAGCATGACATTATCTTATAGATTCACAGGTCTAAACGCGCCCATCAGGCTCCAGCCCCAAGGCGACTCTTCCGTATTGTTGCCCGCCCAGGTCCATTATGAGCCCGTCCCGGTGGGCCGCCGCCTGCATGTCCCGGTGTATGCGCTGGATGACCACCGATTCGAAAAGGGCATGGCCTCCGCTGAGGTCGAACAAACGGTTCACCGCCCGTAGACCAAGCTGGACCACGAAAGCCTTGTCCCGCCGGAAACGGGCCCGATCCAGCGGAGTAAATGGGTCGCCGGTGCGCGCTTTTTCGAACATCTCTTTAATGTCGCTACGCATCAAAGCCATCCCGGCATCAACCTCAGCGGATGCTTCGGATAGGCGCAGATGGATCGCCGGAGAGTCGGCGGTTCTGCCCGGACCGGATGTCCCGATGATTCGTGCGGTGAATTCGTCAATCATGCTCTGGGCCATGCCGATGGCCGGGGCCACTAAGTCCCATCCCATTAAAACGGGTATGGGCATGCGGTACCGGTCCTGCCCGTGTAGCTCCCACCCGGTTCCGCTACCGTCGCCAACGCCGTGGACGTCCAAAACCCGGTGGTTTGGGATGAACGCATCTTCTACCACTATATCCTTGCTGCCGGTGCCTCGAAGTCCAGACACGAACCAGTTGTCGATGATTTCAAAGTCTGACCGGGGCACCAGGAAAAAGGCCCGTTCGCTGATTCCGTGGAGCCCCAGCATCAGCCAATCAGCGGAGTCGCATCCACTGGAAAACTCCCAGTGCCCGTTGAGACGGTATCCGCCTCTGACCTGTTGTGTTGTCGATTTTCCCACGTTGAGCGAACTGGAGCAAAGGGCGTCCGGACCTTCGCCAAACACCTCTTCCTGCGCTTGCAGAGGCCAGTGGCCTATCAAGTAGGAGTGGGCTACCCAGAGAGCGTAACACCAAGAGGATGCCCCACAGCCCCTGGCTAACTCGGTGGCGACTTCCAACATCGAACCGTAGTCGACATCCAAGCCGCCGAAGCGTGGCGGAACCCCGATCCGGTGGATGCCCGATGACAGGAAGTCCTGAACCGTTTCGCTGGGAACGCGGCGAATCTCTTCGGTGTGCGGGGCCCGTGACTTTAGCACCGGAATCAGGTCAGCCGCTCTTCGGATCAGTTCTTCCGAGGTTAGATCGTTCGATCGAGAGTCTGTATTAGCTGCCAATTAGATTCCTCATTCAGCTTCAAGTCCCAGTGCGACCTTACCGTACGCTTGGCCGCCCAGATCCATAATCAGACTGTCACGGTGGGCTACGGCATGGGCATCCCGATGGAAACGTTGGAGGGCCTCGTTATCGAACAGAGCGTGGCCTCCGCTTACATCGAAAAGACGGTTCACCGAGCGTAAACAGAGTTGGGTGATGAAGGCCCTATCCCGCCGGTAGCGGGACTGTTCCAGTGGGGTGAATGTTTCTCCGGCCTCTGCTTTTTCGAATGTCTCGCGAATGTCATGATGCATCATCAGCCGTCCGGCATCCACCTCGGCGGAGGCCTCGGCTAAGCGTATCTGGATAACTTCGGACTCGGCGGTCTTGCCGGGGCCTGATGTCCCGACAAGGCGGGCGGTAAACTCGTCAATCATTCCCTGGGCTATCCCTACCATCGGGGCTACCAAGTCCCAACCTAGAAGAACCGGAATCGGGATGCGGTAGCCAGCTTGTCCGTGTATCTCCCACCCGGTAAAGTCTCCGTTGCCAGCCTTGCCAACATCCAGCATTCGGTAGCCGGGGATAAACGCATCTGCGACGACGATATCCTTGCTTCCGGTGCCCCGCAGTCCGGAGACGAACCACGTATCGACAATCTCAAAATCTTGGCGGGGGACCAGCACCCAGGTACGTCCGCCATCGCCGACGCCAGTGACTCCTAGAATCAGCCAACTAGCGGAGTCGCAGCCGCTGGAAAACTCCCATCGGCCTTTAAGTCGATAGCCGCCGCTCACGGTTTCTATCGTGGATGCGCCGGGAGTAAGGGAACTGGAGAATAGAACGTCAGGACCGTCGGCGTACAGTTCCTCCTGGGCTTGCAGGGACCAGAATCCTACCATAAAGGCGTTTGCCGACCAGACCGAATAGCACCAAGCCGATGAGGCGCAACCCCTGGCCAGTTCCGCCCCAACCCGGAAGACCAATCCATCGGCCACGTCTAGTCCACCGAACCTATTTGGGACATCGATGCGGTTCAAGCCCGATGCTAGAAAATCTCTAACAGTTTCCTCGGGGATGCGGCGAAGCTCTTCGGTGTGGGCCGCCCGAGATTTGAGCATGGGGACCAGGTTGACTGCTCTTTGGAGCAACTCATCCGAGGTCGGATTTTTCACATCGGAGCCGGTATTCGCTGCCAATCTTATCCCTCTTGCCCGGTCGTGCCCATCAGAAAATATCCCTCATGGATGGGTCTGAATTCTAAGTGGAATCCTTTAGGCTGTCCAGCCAAGGGCAGAGACGTTCGCGGGAGGTGGTAATATTGGGGAGAGCCGGGTCACGGCACCCGGCGATCACGGTCTTTCAAACACAGAAAATCAAGCAAGGATGATTAGTTGGCTAAGCAGAACAAAGAAGGCTACGTAGACGTTCCCGGTGGGAAGATTTGGTATGAGATTGTGGGGAGTGGAGGTGGTCCGCCCCTCATCACCCTGCACGGTGGTCCCGGATCCAGTCACTTCAGCCTTGAGCCATTGAGGGTGTTGGGTGATGACCGCCCAGTGGTTTTTTATGACCAACTGGGATGCGGCAACTCCGACCGGCCCGATGACTTGAGCTTATGGACCATGGACCGTTTCGTACAGGAACTCCACATCTTGCGAGAGGCCCTCGGGTTCGATAGGTGCCATATTCTGGGACATTCCTGGGGTACGATGCTAGGGATGGACTATTATCTAACTCACCCCAACGGCATAGCCAGTTTGATTCAGTCCAGCCCTTGCATCAGCATCGAGAGATGGGTTGCCGACTGCAATAAATATCGAAAACAACTCCCGCCCGAGGTACAGGAGGTGATGGACAAGCACGAGGCGGCCGGAACAACTGAATCAGAAGAATACAGGGACGCTGAAAAAGAATTCAACAAACGCCACGTCCTGCGATTGGATACTGTTCCGGAAGCCGTCCTGAAGGGGCGGCAGCAAAGAGGGAAAGTTGTTTACCAGACTATGTGGGGGCCCAGCGAATTTTTCATGACCGGGACCCTGGCGGGCTACGACCGGTCCGGTGACTTACACAGGATCGGCGTTCCGGCTCTTTACTCCTGCGGCCGCTTCGACGAGGCGGCTCCGGATACCGTCGAATGGTACTCCAGCCTTACCCCGAACTCCGAGTTTGTCGTTTACGAGAACAGCGCCCACATGCCCCACTGGGAAGATCAGCAGGAGTATATCGGCGTGGTCCACGATTTCTTGCGTAAAGTAGACGAGGCGTAATTCCTAAACAGCCCAGAATTTTTGACATATCACTAAAATATGAATATTGTTGACCATGTGATTCGTCTTACATTGAAACCCCCTTTGGAAACTAACAGGAATGGAGAAGAGATATGGTAAAGCAGGGTGTGATACCAGATGAGTTAACTAAGCCCTTCTATGATGCAGCCAACGAAGAAAAGCTGGTCATACAGAACTGCACCGCCTGTAACCTGCTCCAGCATCCGCCGGCTGCCGCCTGCCGCAAGTGCGGCTCGGGCGACAATATGGAATGGAAAGGGATGAGCGGGAAGGCCAAGATATATAACTACACGGTTGTCTACGATACTCCGATCAGGATGCTTCAGGAAGACCAACCGTTCAATCTCGCGGTGGTCATGCTGGACGAAGACCCGGGTGTCCAGATGTACTCCCACCTCCCCGGTACTCCGGTGGACCAGGTCCCGGTTGGGGGGAGCGTGGAAGTCGTGTTCGAAGCTACGGCCAACGGACAGAAAGTCCCCGAGTGGCGGGTAGTAGGCTAAACCCCACCAATTTACCTATTTTACAAGCCGTTAAGCTTGTTTTGAGGAGTGAACAATGACTACACCTAATGCTCCAGATTCGTTCTATCACGTTACTGAAGGGCAGGGAGTATGGCCACACAAAGGCAAAGTGGCGGCCGTCGGCATCGGGCACTCGCCCACTTCCCGGCGTTGGGATGGCACACCGGAGAACACTGTTGGCGCGAACAGCATCCTGGCGCTCCGGAAGGCTATTGAGGACGCAGGCGTTCCGCCGGACCAGATCGACGGTCTGGTCATCGACCCGGTGACCACTACCGGCGCTCACTGGGGTGCGGACGATCCGATTCCTATGGACGTTGTTAATTTCTACAATCCCACCGACGATCCTTTGGACGGCATCGCCAAGCTGAGTTGTGAATGGCTCTTGAAGAACATGCCGGAACTCAAGAACGTCAAGTTCACCATGTACGGCACCGGCTGCATGTCCCACGCCATCGTCGTGGCTGCCCAGGCCGTGGGTGAGGGCCTCACGAATAACTGTCTGGTTCTCAAGAGCTGGCATAACCTGGAAGGCCGGTACAACCAGGCCGGGCTTAGCGCAGCGGAGAATGTTTCCGGATCATACGCGGCGGGCCCCGGCAGGACCATATGGGGACCCCCCGGTTGTTTCGGAACGGCCCTGCAGTTCGCAGAGTATTGCCGGAAGTACGGCAAGTCCCACGACATGATGGCCCCCTTCATGGAGAACTCCAGAAGGAATGGACTGCTCTTCCCCGAGGGTTACTGGGCGCAACACCGTCCGGAGCAACTGACGCCGGAGGACTATCTGGCCGCCCGCTGGATCGCCAAGCCAGCCAGCCTCTTCGATAACGACATTCCCATCATGGTGTCTGGTGCCTACCTGTTCACGACCGCCGAGCGGGCCAAGGACATGAAGCAGAAGCCCGTGTACATCTTGGGCCACGCATCTAACAGAGGCAGTGGACGGAGCCTCACTCCTACCCTGGAAGAGGTTCAGACGGAGACCGGCAGCACCGGGAGAAAGATTCTTGAATCCGCCGGTATCACGGCCAACGACATCTCGTTCGAGAACATGTACGACGGCTTTGCCCTGTTCCATCAGTTCCACATCGAAGGACTGGGCTACCGGGGCATGAAGTTTGGGGATGCCCTGGACTTCTACCAGACCGACATCAGTATCGAGGGTCCGAACCCGATTCTACCCAGCGGCGGCAATATCGGTAGTGGCCGCAGCCGTTTCTGGATGCACACGGACAGTATCCAGCAGATACAGGGCCGGGCCGGCGCTCGTTCCCTGACCGGAGTCAAGCCTGAGATCGCGGTCTCCGGCGGGCCCATGCCCATGGGCGGGAACTTCACCGTGTGGGGCGCGTCACCCGACTAGACCATGAGAGGTCTACCCAGTTGAATACTCTTAGGTGGCCCTTGCGGCCACCTAACTTTGAGAGCGAGGAACCTACTTGGCGATTCTGATTAGTTTTGACATCGACGGTACTTTGGAGATCGGCGATCCTCCCGGCGTTTTGACCATGGATATGGTGAGAACGGTCCAGAAGAAGGGATTCTTGATCGGTAGCTGTTCCGACCGTCCCATCAGCGGGCAAAGAGCGATCTGGGAGCGGCACGGGATACCGGTACACTTTGCTGTCTCGAAACAGATGCTACCCGACGTGATGGCCCAGTTCGAGGCCGATGTTTACTACCACATCGGAGATAGGGAAGACCTGGACCGGCAATATGCGCTCGCGGCTGGCTTCGAGTTCCTCTGGCCTCACGAAGCTATCGAGATGCCGTGGTTCGTTGAAGACGGAGATACTGGGGGTTAATGGCGCAGGCGCACCAGCTAAGATTATGCGCGAATGCAGATACTCTCTAGACAGATAACTCCAATCACTCTCCCGTGAAGTTAGGCGGCCGCTTCTCCCGGAACGATGCGGAGGCTTCTTCCACATCGTGAGGGGCTCTTCGCGCGAAGGCTATTCCGTGGGTTTCGTACCTCAGCGCCTCTTCCAGATCGCATTCCATACCGTGCTGTAGAACTCGTTTGGACATCTGCATCGCCACCGGCGGCCAGAACGCGATCTGCCGGGCCAGTTCCTTAGTGTCATCCAGCAGGCTTTCTGCCGGGGCTAGCCGGTCCAGCAAACCAATGCGGTAGGCCTCATCGGCTTCGACGAAACGGCTGGTATATACCAGGTCGAAGGCCCGGCTGGAGCCGACGATGCGATGCAAGAAGTAGGACAACCCCGAGTCCGGGCTGAGACTTCTCTCGATAAATACGGTCTTGAAGCGGGTGCTTTCCGATCCGACACGCATATCGCAGGCCAGCGCTAGGGACATTCCGGCCCCGGCCGCCACGCCGTTAACAGCGGCAATGGTTGGTTTGTTCAGGTTTCGGTAAATCTCGATGGCTTGGAGGCCAACCCAGTTGTATTCGTCGATACGCTCTGTCCTTGGCCGACCGTCCTCTGGTGCTCGGCTAGTGGTTAGGTCAATCCCTGAGCAAAATCCCCTGCCCGCTCCGGTCCAAATCACCACGCGAACTCCGTCGTCTTCCCTAAGTTCGCGGCATACCCGCATCATCTCCTCGTGGAGTTCAGGGTTGATGGCATTGAGCTGATCGGGGCGATTCAGGGTCACCACGGCGACCTGGTCCGCGATCTCCAGAAGCAGATACTGGTATGGCATGGCGTAGCTCCTTTCGACTAGTTCTTTCCCCTATTGACGCGATTATCTTGGTCTTCTGGAGTGGCTATACCATCGTACGGCGGGGCACTCGGTCAACAACAAAAACAGCCACAGATTGTGCCCATACATTAGGAACCCTTAACATTCTGGCTGATTTCAGAACCGCATAGGGCAAAGCAGTTTTGAGTCACTAAACCGCGATCTTCGCCTGAACGCGACCAGATCGGGTGGTCAGTTGGCAGGCAACCGGGGTATTGCGAGTCTGTCGCGGGTTCCACGGAGACCTGCACTAGCAACAGGTGGTCGGATGTGTGCCATCCAAGCATAACACCGGAGTGGTGGTTTCCTTCAATTATCACAGGATTCAGGAGACTTTCCGCCATTCGAATGTGAGTTCGGATTCCTAGTAACGCCAATTTAACATTTTCGTAATACTTATGAAACTTTGGAGGTGTAGAGTCCATGTTGTCTTGACATCGGTTCTGGGTTTAGCCGATGACTATGGAGATCACCAGAATTGGGGACAACTATCGAATCGTGCAGAGTTAACGGTTTCCGCGAGGGCGGAGTTTGGGCTGGCTCTTCTTCGCTTTGCAGGAAGGTAGATACCCCATGAGAGTCAGCCACTCTAGCGGATCGGATAGCAACTGACCTGCTCGGGATGCTGTTTCATAGTCCGAGGCATTTCACACCATCACATGGTTGAGGCAATCTAGTTGATTCGCGGAGTCCCAATTTAACGTATCGGCTGGAAGGAGGAACTGGGAATGAACTCAGGAGACACAGCATGGATTTTGGCTTGCTCAGCCTTGGTGTTGTTGATGACGCCCGGGGTAGCGTTTTTCTATGGGGGATTGGTCAGGAAAACAAATGCGGCAGCTACGATGATGCATAGCTTCATGACTATTGGAATCGTGGGCGTGGTGTGGGTCCTGTGGGGCTACAGCCTAGCCTTCGGGCCGGATATCGGAGGCGTTATCGGTAGTCTGGAATGGATTGGTCTGCGCGGTGTCAGCGCCACGGAAGCGGGACCTTATTCGGACGCCATACCACATCAGGCCTTCATGATCTTTCAAGCTATGTTTGCCATTATTACCCC
This sequence comes from uncultured bacterium, assembly GCA_963997925.1. GTDB lineage: Bacteria > Chloroflexota > Dehalococcoidia > Lucifugimonadales > UBA3495 > UBA11650. The sequence continues at coordinate 1,538 of CAXEOX010000054.1, read as the reverse complement.
GGCGCTGGTTACAGGGGCCTTCGCCGAGCGGATGAAGTTTAGCGCGTTTGTAATCTTCATTGTCCTCTGGGTAACCCTCGTCTACGCCCCTCTGGCCCATTGGGTTTGGGGAGGTGGATGGTTGGGTAGCTTGGGGGCTCTTGACTTCGCTGGTGGCACCGTGGTCCATATCAGCGCCGGAATGGGTGCTCTGGCCGCGGCGCTTTTGGTTGGGAAGCGCGTGGGATTCCAGATAGAATCTATGGCGCCACACAACGTTCCCATGGTCGTGTTGGGTGCGTCGTTACTGTGGTTCGGTTGGTTCGGTTTCAATGCAGGCAGTGCTTTGGCCGCCGACGGAGTAGCGACCAACGCATTTGTGACGACCAACACCGCTACGGCCGCGGCCTTGGTGACTTGGGTGGCAATGTCATGGCTCTTCGACAAGAAGCCCAGCGTGGTGGGAGCCGCAACGGGTGCGGTGGCTGGACTAGTGGCGATTACGCCAGCTGCCGGCTTCGTTGGCCCCTTGCCGGCTATCATCATCGGCTTGGGGGCAGGAGCCATTTGCTACGGCGCTGTGAAGTTGCTGGCCAAATTAAAGGTGGATGATTCCCTCGCTGTCTGGGGGGTTCATGGAATCGGGGGTGTTTGGGGCGCTCTGGCCACTGGCCTGTTCGTCGGAATTGGGTTTGCTGCATTGGCCGAAGGAGTCAGCCGTGGGGAGCAGATTCTGTACCAGCTGATCGGGATAGGAGCGTCCGCAGGTTGGGCGTTCGTAGTTACAGCATTGATAGTGTTGGTGTTGCGATTCATAATACCAGGTGGTGTTAGGGTGAGCCCGGATGAAGAAGCCGTGGGATTGGATCTATCCCAGCACGGTGAGCAGGCTTACGAGCTATAACCGGGTTAGTGGGAACACGCCTGTGGAGGCGATTCGGCCCAAATCGAAAGTGGGCGATGCCCTGTCGGTTTGGGCCGCCTTTATATCGGTGCCTCAAGTACAGCCGATGCCACCGTGATTTTTCGGTGATATATATTACAGGTGATTTTCATGTTTCTGCATATAAAGAGGAGGTCAGTGTCGAGTCCAGCGAACATGCCGAACCGGCATGCGGGTTGTGATTCTATTGGACAAACTTGTACATCATACGGAGAGACTGGGACCGACCTCCGGATAGGAGAAGGAAAGATGGACAAGATTGAAGCGATGGTTCTCCAGGAGGATTAACTCCGCGAAGGGCTTGGTGGTCTAAGATGGATTCGTCGGCCTGCAGACGATGCTGGGTTTGGGTGCACAAGAAGCCATGATACATCAAGGGCGCAGGGGCTGGTCATAACCATAGATATGTTGTCCAAGACCAAGATATCGCCGGTGCTTGGGGACGGCGATGGAGAATTTTCCGGCAATAGCGCAAGCGAAGTGATCCAAATGAGGACTTTAGAGAGGAATTCGGTTTAGAGCGCCTGGATTCCCTCTCAGCCGGACCGTTGCCGTATACATCTATTCCAGCTCCACCAGCGGGTCGTTGGCGCTTACGGAGTCCATGGGCTGTACG
>CAXEOX010000053.1:0-19231 GCA_963997925.1 uncultured bacterium | reverse complement strand
CACCCAGGCCCCAACAAACGTTGCGCCGAGCACTACTCCTCGATTGCCGACTGAGATACCCGAACCCGCTCCACCTTCTGCATGGTTCAACGGAGAGGAGCCACCGCAAGCAGATGAAACTTCCGTACCGCAGACTCCACCGGCGGCCCCACCTCCTACTGCACCGCCGGTTCAGGAGATCTCCCATGCCCAACTATTGGAAGCGGAGATCGCGGCAGCGGCTCCGGCCAGCGAGTCGCCTGGCAGCGGCGCTGCCGCGATGGCCGAGGAGCTTGCCATGGGCATGGGGGGCTCGGGGTTTCTCCCGGGGGTGGAGAACCCCCGGAGCCAATCGTGATCGAGGCGGCGCAGCCACCGGTCCCCGAAGCGCCGGCCCCACCACCGGAACCCTAGAGCATGGTCATTGAGATGCCGTCATCTCCACAGCCCAACGCGGCCGAGCAGTTGCGCCGGGATATGGAGGCCGCTGCGTCGCCACCACCGGAACCGGTGCCTCCTCCCGTGCCCGCCGAGGCGGTAGACCCGAGCCCGCGAATCATCGAGATGCCTGAACCGCGTGAACAACCCACCGCCGCTGAGTTGCTGCGGCAAGAGATGGCGGCTCCCGCCCCCCAACAGGCTCCACCCCCGCAGGCGCCACCACCGCGGGCTCCAGCCCAGGCCCCCGGGTTCCCCGCCGGCGGCCAACTACACCGGGCGCATCTATCTGATGTCCCCTTCGTCACTGAGCCAGGGCCGCTTGGAATCCGTCTGGGAAGTATTGGACCAGGTAGCCGGCAGCGGCAACATCACCGATACCAGCCTGGTATCCAGACAAGCCGGTGTCCAGTTCACCCCGGACCTCGGGAGCGGAGAACTGAACATAGATGCACTTCAAAGCAAATTCTCCGATGCCACAATAGTTGCTCTGGAAGAGGACCGGTTGCGCATCGAGTGGCCTAGCTAATAGCCTCAGCGAACCGTAGGTTGCGTCAACTCGTCTGACGAACCAAAGCGTATGGCCTCCGCCAGCCCAGCATCATCAGTCCCATGGCAACGAATGCCAGGACGAACATCAGCATGAACGCCCGGTCATAACTGCCCCAATGGTCGAAGATTAGCGCGCCCACCAAGGCACCCCCGCCCGCCGACACCTGGTGAACCATGGAAAGCAGACCGCTTACCGTCCCTAATCTAGCTCGCCCGAACAGATCGCCGGCGAATAGCGGCGTCAATGGCGAAGTTACCAAGAAGGTCAACCCGTACATCAAGGCGAACGCGACGATGGCAGTCGTGCTCTGGAAATAGATGATGAACGCAAATATAACGGCCCGCATCACAAAGCTGATGAAAGCCGGACGGGCCGGGCCATAGGCGTCGGCCATCAATCCCGAGGTCAGCACACCCACCAACCCAACCAGCCCCATCCAAGCCAGCATGTTCCCCGCCAGCAAAGGCTTTACCCCCAAGTCCAAGGCGAACGCCACCACGTGGGTGACCACGAAGAAGTCCTGGAAGCCGCAAGCGGCATAGACCCCCACTAAAATCCAAAACCGGCGTGACGTTCTGATGGAATCCGGCCCAGTCGATTCCCCCACCAACCGCTCCTTAGAGGTGTCAACTTGGCTCGCTTCGCCAGCAGTTAATGCCGCCGGTCTTGACCTGACGACAAACAACACCAAAGGAACGGGGATCAACAACGCTGCCGCGCCGAGGATGGTGTAGGAGTTCCTCCACCCTATCTGGGTCAGAAAAGCCGCCAACAAGCCAATGATGACCAACTGACCGATTGCGTTGCCGGATATGGCCGCGCTGGTCGCGATGCCACGACGGCGGATGAACCACCGGCTAATCATCACTCCCACCACCGGTTGGGAAGTCCCGGCGTGACCGATGGCGAAAATCAATCCGTACGCTACGAAGACGTGCCAGAGACTTGTTGCATGACCCATCAGGCTAACCCCAATGGCAATCAACACTCCTCCGGCGACCATCACGAAGCGCAAGCTGAACCGGTCGGCAAGGCGGCCCGTCAGCGGAAGAACCAAGGCAGACACAATCATGAACACAGTGACCATCGCCGACAATGACGACCGCGTCCAGCCCATCTCTTCAGTCATCGGCTTCAGCATCAACCCCAATGCGAACCTAGATCCGCCGCTGAAAAACATCACGACGAACCCGGCACCCAATATCACCCAATTCTGGCTGATCCGAACCAATCACCACCCCCGAAGGATAGACGCGCCAGATTAGCATTCGCCTACCATACAGTCAACACTTATCACCAGAGAAAAGCCTCCCTTTCGTAAAGGGAGGCTGGAGGGATTTCCCCACCCCCCGGTAGCGCACTCGACTGTTTTCCTGTACATTTAGCGGCAACAGAACCCACCCCAGATCCCGCAGCCGCAACACCGGCCAAAAGAGGAGGAAACCATGCCTGAAACGATCAGGGAAGCCTACGTCCGCATGAACCCCAAGTCGGCAGAACTGTACCCCAAGTTCCAGGAACTCTTCCCCTCCGGCGGGGCCGGACATGACGGCTATGTCGCCTCTCCTTTCCCCATCAGCATCGCCCGGGGCCAGGGCCCGCGAAAGTGGGACGTGGACGGCAACGAGTACATCGATTTCGGACTGGGGTCGGCCTCGCTCCTGCTGGGCCACGCCCATCCGGCGGTGGTCGACGCATTAACCAAGGCTGCGCCCCTGGGTTCCCACTTCGGCGGGCCGGTGGAGTCCATGCTGGAGTGGGGCGAGCGAGTCCACAACCTGATTCCCTGCGCCGACAAAGTCCGCTTCGTGGCGTCCGGCGCTGAATCCACCATGCTGTCCATGCGCATCGCCCGTGCCTACACCGGCAAGGAGAAAATCATCCGGTGGGAGTCCCACTACCACGGTTGGCACGACTACGCCATGCCCGGCAACCTGCCCCCATTCGATGCACCGGCTTCCATTGGAATACCTCAAGGAGCGGTTGACTCGGTGATTGTTCTACCGCCGGATCTGGACTCTCTGGAGCGCACCCTAGCGGCCGACAGTAACATCGCCGGAGTTATCACCGAAGGTTCCGGAGCGTCATACGGGACGGTCCCGCTGAGCCCCGGATTTCTGGAAGGTGTGCGCCGCCTGACCCGGCAATACAACGTGCTGATGATTCTGGACGAGGTTATCACCGGCTTCCGGTGGAGCCCCGGCGGACTACAGCAGCGCATCGGCATAGACCCCGATCTCTGCACCCTGGCCAAGATTCTTACCGGCGGACTACCCGGTGGAGCGGTGGCAGGGCGGGACGACATCATGCAAGTCATGATCCAGACCGGCGACCGTCAACACGACCGCCACGAGCGGGTCCTCCACGGCGGCACCTTCAACGCCAACCCCTACTGCGCCGCCACCGGCAACGCCGCCTTGGAGATTGTGGCAACCGGGGAGATGCAGGACACCGCCGACCGCATGGCCGAGCGGCTACGGGTCGGGCTACAAGAGATTCTGGATAAGTCTGAGGTGGCAGCCTGCGTCTACGGCGACGCCTCCACCTTCCACGTCTACTTCGGCAACAGGTCAATCGAGGGCATGGACGCCAACACCCTGAAGAACGCCCCTCCAGGCATCCAGACCGCCTTCCGCCAAGCCCTCCAAGTACGCGGAGTGGACCTGATGTCCCGCACCAGCGGCGTCCTATCCGGGGTTCATACTGAAAATGACATCGACACTGCCCTGGGAGCGTTTGACGGAGCGATCAAGGCGATGATCGATGAAGGAATTGCCGGCTAAGGGCTCGGCAGTGACAATGAACCGTTCGTCCTGAGCCCGTCGAAGGACCGCTGAAGCGTTATGTGGTTCGACAGACTCACCACGAACGGAGTTGCACCGGAAGGACGTTACTTCTGCTTAACGTACTTGTCCACCCGCATGGCCGCGCCAAGGGCCATGTAGATATCGCCGTGGGCATCAACCCAACTACCGTGAGCCGACATGGAGTCCCACCGGGCCACCACCTGTCCCTGCTTAGTCAGCAAACTCACTCTGGGTGACAGACCGTCCACGCCGCCCTCGCTGACGTGCAGGATGCCGTCAGCGTCCGACGATATATCCAGGGGACGGCGCAGGTCGGTCCACATGGTGATGAACCTACCTTCTCCAGTAAACACCTGGATACGATTGTTTTCCCGGTCGCAAACGTAAACCAGACCGTCTTCGTCCACCAAGACGCTGTGGGGCAAGTGAAACTGGCTCGGCCCCTCCTTCCCCGGCTCTCCCCAGGACGCCAGCAACCGCCCATCCGGCGAGAATCTGTGCACCCGAGCGTTGCGATAGCCATCGGACACGTACAGATCACCCGAAGGCGCAGGCACCAACTGCGTTGGATAATTGAAAGGCCCCGACGACTGGGGCACCACTTCTCCGGGAATTTCGCCGCCGGTGTCGGAATGAACACCCCGGCGGCCAATAACCTGTAGTGGCTTACCGTCCAGAGTGAATTTCAACGCCACCGAGTCAGCCCGGTCAGTGACGTACATGATATCGTCTTCAATGAAGATGCCGTGGGGGTCGGTTATGGCGCTGATGCCCCAGGAGTTCAGGTAATTCCCATCCCGATCGAAAATCATCACCGGTGGGTCCTTGCGCTGGAAGACGTACACCCGGTCCTGGGAGTCCGTCGCCACAGAGCTGGTGTTCCCCCAAGTTTCACCAGGAGGCAACTTGGCCCAATTTTCGATGAGGGTATAGGTATAGTCGCCGGAGCCTACGGTAGTCATATCGCCTTAGACCTCCATCGGGGTTCAACTGCTTTTCGTGCCACCGGAGTTAAACGGGATTTTAACAGCACAATCGATTCGCTACCAATAGTGGCTAGGCATCCGGTGAGACGAGCCACTCCCATCCCAACCTTCCCCCATAAAAGGGGGAAGGGGCAAACTCCCTCACCCAACAAGATTATCTTCCTCCTCGGCTACTCGTGTCTCCTCCCCCCTTGTGGGGAAGGATTAAGGTGGGTGGGTATCACCCCGGCATCACAATAGAGACACGGCCCCTCACCCAGCCAACAATTCCATCGTCGGCACCCCTCTCCCTAAGAGAGAGGGGCCGGAGGTGAGGGCCGCCGTAGACCCATGCTGTATCATGGTCTGAACTTTCGCCCACACCTAGGAGAATCCAATGGACGACCTGGTCTCAAGAGCTCTGGACCTAGCCGAAGTGCAGGGGGCCGGTTACGCCGATATCCGCATCGTCCGCACCAGCCAGGAACGCATCTCCGTCCGCAGCGGGGTAGTCGACACATTGAGCTTCGATGAGTCTCTAGGGTTCGGCGTCAGGGTTTTGGTGAACGGGTGCTGGGGGTTCGCCTCCAGCCATGACATCACCAGCAAAGAGGTAGACCGGGTAACAGCACTGGCGGTGAATATCGCCAAAGCCTCGGCAACCCTCAGCAAGGGTGCCGTAAACCTGGGTCCGCCGGTAACCAGCCGCGGCACCTACACGACTCCCATAGAAGAAGACCCCTTCACTATCTCCACCGACCATAAACTGGCTCTGTTGATGGACGCCGACCAGCGGATGGCTTCGGTCAAGGGGATCCGCTCTCGTCAGGGCAACCTGATCTTCATCAAGGAAGAGAAGACCTTCGCCAATAGCGAGGGCGCCCACGTGGAACAAACCGTTTACGAAGCGGGAGGCGGTATCTCGGCCAACGCCGTCGGCAACAACGAGATTCAACGACGATCCTATCCCCAGTCCATGGGACGACAGCAAGGGTGCGCCGGTTGGGAATACATCACCGCAATGGACCTTCCTGGCAACGCCGAGCGGGTTGCCACTGAGGCAGTGGCCCTGCTCACCGCCGACCCTTGCCCCAGCAACATCGTGACCGACATCATCATCGGCAGCGCTCAGCTAGCCCTCCAGATCCACGAGTCCTGCGGCCACGCTATCGAACTGGACCGGGTCCTGGGCGCGGAGGCGGCCTACGCCGGAACGTCCTTCCTGACCACCGACAAACTCAACAACTTCCGTTACGCTTCGGATGTGGTAAACATCACCGCCGACAGCCTGCGCGTCCCCGGCTTGGGGTCCTTTGGTTGGGACGATGAAGGTGTGCCGTCACAATCCACTCCGATAGTGACCAACGGGGATTTCGTCGGCTACCTCATGTCCCGGGAGACCGCCTCCGGGCTGGGGCTGACCTCCAACGGATGCGTGCGGGCTGCGTCGTGGAACCGGATCCCGATGATTCGAATGACCAACGTGAGCATCGAGCCCGGAACATGGAAGTTGGACGACCTCATCGCCGATACCGACGACGGCATCTTCCTAGAGATGAACCGTTCCTGGTCCATCGACGACCGGCGTTACAACTTCCAGTTCGGGACCGAGGTCGGCTACGAGATTAAAAAGGGCAAGCTGGGCCGGCTATTGCGCAATACCACCTACACCGGCATCACGCCGGAGTTCTGGAACTCATGCGACGCCGTCTGCGACGCTGACCACTGGACGATGTGGGGCACGCCCAACTGCGGCAAGGGCCAACCCGGCCAGATCGGCCACACCGGCCACGGAGCCGCCCCCGCCCGCTTCCGCAACGTTCGCGTCGGGGTCCTCTAAATGATTGGACAAGAAAGATGTGAGGCTGTTCTCTCCCGGGCTCTGAATCAGCCAAACATCAAGGAAGCCGACGCCTACCTGTCCGTCCAAGACCTCAACCTCACCCGATTCGCTTCCAACGATATCCACCAGAACGTGTCCCACAGCAACGCCCAGTTACACATCCGGGTTGTGGTGGGCAAGCGGCAGGGGCGGGCCACCACCAACGACCTCAGCGATGGCGGAATACAAAAAGCCGCCAAGCTAGCTCATCAGAACGCGCTCCTGATGCCTGAAGACCCCGGCTTCAACGGCCTACCCAGCCCCGACGCACCGCCACAAGTAGCCACCCACGACCTAGATACCGCGTCCTACAACCCGGACTTCCGTGCCAAAGTGGTGGCCTCGGTATGCGGACTAGCGGCAGATGGAGGGTTGGAAGCTTCGGGATTCTTCCGCAACGGAACCCAGGAATCCGCCGTGATGAGCACTAAAGGCGCGAAAGCCTATCACGCGGGAACATTCGCGGGACTGCTAGTCATGGCCATCAGCGACACATCGGCAGGCTGGTCCAAGGGTGGGTCTTGGCGGGTAGAAGATATCGACTCCGACGCCCTAGCCGCCGAAGCCGTGGACAAGGCTTTGAAAGGCCAGAACCCCCAACCGGTCGAACCAGGCGAATACACCGTTGTTCTGGACCCGTACGCCGTCGACGACATGCTAAGTAGCCTGAGCCTCTACGGCATGGGCGCGCTGGCGGTTCAAGAGGGCCGCAGTTGGATGAACGGACTGATCGGCGAACAAGCCATGAGCCCTCTAATCTCCATATGGGACGACGGCGCGGACATGGAAGGCTGGCCAGTGCCGTTCGACGCTGAGGGAGTCCCCCGTCAACGCACCCAACTCATTCAAGATGGGGTCGTGTTGGAGCCGGTCCACAACTCCTACACCGCAGGCAAGGACGGGAAACAGTCCACCGGCCACCAATACACCTTCACCGGCCCTCCTGTCGCCTCCAACCTGTTCATGAAAAGCGGCGATTCTTCCCTGGAGAAAATGATCTCCTCCACCCAGCGGGGCCTGTACATCACCCGGTTCCACTACACACGCGTGGTGCACAACCGGAACTGCGTGATGACCGGGATGACCCGCGACGGTACCTTCCTCATCGAGAACGGCCACCTAACCCACCCGGTCAAAGACCTGCGGTTCACCCAGTCCTACGTGGAAGCCTTGGCCGAGGTCGAGTCCGTGGGCAGCCAAAGCAAGCTCATGCTGAACGAAGTGGGGTTCGCTACCAAAGTCCCGGCCCTGAAGATAAGCCGCTTCAATTTCACCGGGGTCACGGTTTAACGCCCCATCCACAATAAAACAAAGAGCAGGTTATGGCAGAAACAGTCGACGCAAATTTCCACCGTCATGGGGATGTCCGGAATCGGGGCGGATTCGTACTTAGCGCCCTAGCCGGCGGTCACGTTCTATTCCATTGGTTGATCCAAGGCTTCGTGGTGTTGCTGCCGGAGATTCAGTCCACCTTTCACCTGAGCGGCGTCGGCGTTGGCGCTTTGGTTACCACCAGGGAGCTGGCGTCGGGCCTGGTTTCCCTGCCCGGAGGGTTCATCATCGACCCTCTCCGGCGATATTGGGGCCTGATCTTAGCCGTCTGCATCGGTGGGATAAGCCTGGGTGCTCTGCTGCTCGGGCTGTCTCCGGTCTATCCTCTTTTGTTGGCTGGAATCGCCATAATCGCCATATCCCACTCCATCTGGCACCTGCCTGCCTCGGCGTCTCTGTCCTATCACTTCTCCCAGCGCCGCGCCATGGCCCTGTCTTTCCACGGGGTCGGCGGCAGCATCGGCGACGTGGCCGGGCCCGTCGCGACGGGATCGCTGCTATTGGTGTTGGGTTGGCAAGGAATCCTCAGCGTTTATGCCATCGCCCCCTTCTTCCTGGCATTCATGGCGGTCTGGGCCTTCCGCGGCATTGGCGGACCCGACACGGACACGGGCAGCGCAGCAGATTTCGACCGAAGGAAAGAAGCAACCAAGAGTCTGCTCCGCAACCGGGCCATGTGGGGAGTCATCGTTGTGCGCGGTCTCCGGGCCATGTGCCTGGTAGCCCTGGTTACCATATTGCCCCTGTATCTGGACAAAGAGATGGAGATGAGTCCCTTTTTCCGGGGTATCCATATAGGTCTGCTGATTGCGATAGGGCTGATTGCCAAGCCGATGATGGGATACCTGTCGGACCGTCTCGGACGCAAGCAGGTGCTGGTTCCAGGGCTGATCTGGTCATGCGCCATCTCGCTGTTGCTGGTCGCTTTTAGTGACGGAATCGCCCTCACCGTCCTGATTGCGTTGTTGGGCCTTTTCCTATATCCAGACCAGCCCATCTTGACCGCTGCGACACTGGAGATTGTAGGACGGGAAGTGGCTACCACCGCCCTGGGCATCGTCGCCTTCTTCAGCTTTCTGATGGCCGCCGCATCGCCCCTGATTGCCGCTTGGCTCTACGAAGCCCGGGGACTGGACGCCGCCCTGTACTACGTTGCCGCCCTCTTCGCCGCCTCCGCCATCATCTTCCTCCTAGTTCCCCTATCGTCACGAACCCCTTCTTCCGCCTAACTTTCTGAGCCCCTACCTCGCCGATGCTATAATCCTGCCAATCTCAGCGTCAGGAGTGCATCGGCATGAAGCGAGCAGTAGAATTCTACAGTGAAGGGTTCAAACTCGTCGGCGACGTTTACGTTCCCGACGGTCTACCATCCGGCGAGCAAAGAGCGGCGGTGCTACTTTGCCACGGCTACACGGGCGTTAAGGACCTGTACCTGCCGGACAATGCCAAGACTCTCAACGACGCCGGCTACGTCGTCATGACCTTCGACTACAAAGGATGGGGCGAAAGCGAAGGCACTCGCAGCCGCCTGGCCCCCTACAGCCGCGTCGCCGACGTTCAGGCCGCCATGACTTACCTCAGCATCCAGCCCGAAGCGGACGCCGATAGAATAGGTCTCTACGGCACCAGCTACGGCGGAGCCACCGTCTCTTGGACCGCCGCGATCGACCAGCGGGCCAAGTGCATCGTCAGCGTCGTGGGCATCGGCCACGGCGCACGGTGGATGAGCCGGGTGCGGCGGGTGGACGAATGGGTCGACCTTCGTGAGCGCTCCAAAGAAGACCGGGAGAAGCGGGCCACCACCGGAGAATCTGACTACGTGGACCGCAGCGAGATACTACTTCCCGACCGCCAATCCGCCGAACTAGCGGCAGCGGCCCGCCGCCTAAACCCTGCAGCCGTAGGCACCATACCCATGGAATACGTGGACGACACCATCGGCTTCAACCCCGAATGGATCGTGGACAAGATATCCCCGCGCCCCATCCTCTTCATCACCAGCGAAGACGACCGTCTGGTCCTACCCGAAGAATCCGAACAACTCTACGCCCACGCCGGAGAACCCAAAAAACTAGTAGTCCTAAAAGGCTACGGCCACTACGAAGTCTACTCAGAACCCGCCTTCAGCGAGGTTATGGGGGAGACGTTGGAGTGGTACGGGGAGTATCTGTAGCGCAGTTGACTCCCTACGCTTACCGCCCTATAGTTCGCCCTATCCCAATACGCCACAAATCAGTGAAAACCAGTTTTACCTGGGACATCCAGATTTATCCAAGGAGCTAAACCATGACAACCAAGAAAGCCTACCGCTACGACCCGTCAGCGTCCTACGCAGTAACAGAGCATGACGTGGAGTACCTCAATGTCGACGGCGTAACCCGTCTGGTGCGGATATACCAGCCCGAAGGACCAGGGCCTTTCCCCATGCTTCTGAGCATCCACGGCGGGGCTTGGACTGACAAGGATCACACCGAATACGAATCCACCAGCACTCCATTGGCCGCCACCGGTATCGTTGTCGCCGCCATCGGCCAGCGGGTGGGAAAAGGATTCCCTTACCCCGTACAGCTTCAGGACATCAACTATGGCGTCCGCTGGCTTAAAGCCCATGCCAGCGATTTCAACGGAGACCCAGATTCCGTGGGCGGGATCGGTTACTCCAGCGGTGGACACACCCTGCCCTTGGCCGCCATGCGCCCCACCGACCCCAGATATTCTGCGCTGCCCCTGGAAGGTTCATCCCAGGTCGACGCGAACTTTGCGTTTACGATTTCATGCTGGCCGGTCATCGAACCCTACTTCAGGTATGAGATTGCCAGGGAAAAGGGCAACACAGACTTGATGGAAAAGCATCACATCTTCTTCCAAGGCGACGAAGCGATGCACGAATCCACGCCGATAAATATCATCCAGAGCGGCGAGAAGGTCACTCTACCCCCGGCGATGGTCATGCACGGCACGGCCGACGACGTTATGCCCATCGAAGCGTCCGAGAGATTCGTGGCCGCCTACAACGGGGCCGGCGGAAAGGCTCAACTGGTGCCCTGGCAGGGTAAAGGCCACGGCTGGGCTAGGGCGGCAGGCCCCGAGGCGGACGAGTTCGTAAAGATAGCTTCGGAGTTCATCGCCAAGCAGCTTGGCTAAGGACCACCGATCCCGCATCTAGGGGAACCGATCCGTCTCCTAGATGGCACAATACAGAAAAAATCAGGCCCGGACTTATGAGCCGGGCCTGATTTTTGTGTTGCGATGCAACTAGGTATCCCCGCTAAAATGGCAATTGCCCCTACACCACCGCGATCGCCTCAATCTCAATCAGCATGTCCGGGTCCACCAGAGACCTGACTTCAACCATGGTGCTCGCCGGGTAGTCGCTCTTGAAGTACTCAGCGCGGGCTGCGTGGATCTGGTCGTAGTGGCCCAATACGTCGAGCGCGTACACGGTCACTTTGACCACGTCATCCAAAGTAGCACCGCCGGCTTCCAGCACCGACTTCAGGTTCTCCAATACCTGCTTGGTTTGGGCGGTTATGTCCCCTTTGCCCACCAGTTGGCCCTTAGAGTCGCGGGCGACCTGCCCCGAAACAAACACCATGTTTCCCGCCGGAACCTTAACCCCATGGGACATGATTCCGTTCGGGGTGATTAGTATCGGACTTTTCAGTACGGTCTTAGCCATATCGCTATCTCCTAATTTCCGGGCCAGTAGCCCGTTTGGTGGCCCGAGTATAAGCAAATCCCAGTTGCCGCGCTACCAAGAAACGCTGGCACGCCAAACCTCTTCAGGGAATCCCAATGCGCCTAGCCCACCGTAGGGGTACACCGGCCTTCCGAAGGTACAGGCTGTCTAGCAAGGGCCGCTGCCCGATTATGGCGTCTTCTCCCGCCATACTGCTAAACTTGTGCCACATCTCAACCAGCCATCGCCAATCGAGGGAAGACATGACTCGACCAGAAGAATCCAACCAGCCCCCCGGAGACGTCTGGCCCATCATCAAGGCCCAGCCCCGGAGTTTCTTCAAGACTCCCTTGTGCACCAATCTTGACGAACTGGATGCCGACGTCGCGATAATCGGCGTTCCCTTCGATCAGGGCACCTTTGGCCGGCCCGGGGCCCGATTCGGTCCCGACGCCATCCGGGACGCTCCCCGGGGCTACAACTATTCGGACCCCTACGGCGCCCAGACCCAGGCCGAGGGGCTCTACGACATCGATGTTGAAGACGAGCTGCTGCGGGGCGTTACCATGGCCGACTGCGGCAACATCACCGTAGTGCCTTCGGAGGTAGTGGAGAATTTTGGGAAGCTGACTACCGTGGTGGAAAAAGTTGTGGAGCGGGGTTCCTTCCCGGTGGTGGTGGGCGGCGACCACGCCATCACCTTCCCGGTGGTCCGGGGGCTAGGGAAGTTCATGCCGTTAAATATCGTGCACTTTGACGCCCACTTGGACTACACCCATGACGTTCAAGGCGTGCTATACACCCACGGCAGCCCCATCCGCCGTTGCCGGGAACTTCCCTTCGTCGACCACATCACGTCAGCGGGTATCCGGGCAGCGCGGCGAAAGCCCTACGAGGAAGCTAAGCAAGACGGCACCCTAATCATCACCACCAACCGGTTCCGGGAATTGGGGCCCATAGGCGTGGTGGAGCTTATTCCCCAGGGCGAAAACCTTTACATCACTTTCGACATCGACGTGATGGACCCCAGCCAAGCCCCCGGAACCGGCACCCCGGAAACCGGCGGGCTGTTCTACCACGAGGCTCGTGAGTGCATTACCGCTCTGGTAAATCGTTCCAACCTGATTGGTTTCGATATGGTGGAGGTTGCGCCACCATACGACAACTCCGAAGTGACCATAGGGTTAGCTGCCCGGCTGATAGTGGACATCCTGGCGGCCCGGTTCCCATCCAAATAGTCCTGGCGGGAACCGCTGCCTTAAATCATGAAGTTCAGTTGTTCCACGATGGTCTCGCCCAGTGCCTGGTCGCCGTGGATGCGGACCAAACCCTTGTCTAGAACATCCCTCGGTTCCCAGCGCCCGCAGGCCAGGCAGGCGAACGTCTCCAGGTCCATGTTGAAGCTAACCGTCGCTGGAAGGGGTATCGAGGGGACTAGGTTGGCCCGGTTACCTTGCATGGCGATGGCGAAGACCCGCCCCGCCAATCCGTTGATGTTCATCACCACCCCGGTGCCGTCTTCCGGCTGAACCTTTCTTCCCAGCACGTAAGGCATGGCCGTGACCATCCGGTCCATGGCATGCCGGGCCACGGCGCCGTCCATGTGCCCCGGTTTTCCAAGCGCCCGGCGAATGTCCTGCTCGTGCACCCAGGCATCGAAGATTCTGATGGCCAGCAAATCCCGAACCGGCGCGCGTCCGATGGGCGTATCGGTTTCCTCGTCGAAATCGCTCTCTGTCATCCCACGAAGAATCGCCAACCGCTGCCCGGTCACCTCACGAAATTCCTCAAGAACCTTGCCGCCCGATAGTGAACGTCGGGCACCGACCAGAACCTCATTACTCTGCCCGATGTCGTTCTTGACGTGACCGGTTTCCTCGGGAACGTGATCCGGGGTCGGCCTTCCCAATAATCGGCACTCGCTACCTACCAGGTGGGATAGCTGGTCCTGTACCGACCAACCGGGGCAGTCCGTCGGCGTCCCCCACTCCCCGTCCTCGAGATTCGAGCACAGTTCGTCAAGGGAACGCCAAACGGCCTCCATGTTGTTAACGGCTTCCTGGTCGCTCATAAATCCTGCCGGTGCCACCCGATATTGTTTGGAGCTTGTTAGTTAATCCTGCGAGCAGGTCCTTCGACAGGTTCAGGACGAACGGGGAAGACGATGCTCTCCGTTCTTAGTGAGCCTGTCGAACCACCGCGTGAAACGGCTTTTACCCCCCCTGCCCTTCCTGTTCCTTGCGCGTGGATTCCCGCCGGGTGATTTGCCGGAGAGCTTCATCGGCTCCCATGCGGCCCACGGGACCCGACGCGTAGATCGACCCAAGGACTACTCCGCCCCGGCCGATAAGAAACTCGGCGGGCTGGATGTAGCCGCCCCGGTCCTCGGACCACCAGGCGCCAAAAGCGTCGGACTCCTCTTTCGAAACGCCGTAGGCCATCTTGAAAGAGAATCCTTTGTCTACCATCTCCTGAGCATGTTCCTCGTCATCCACGCTGGCAACTATAATCGTCGCCTCCAGCGCTTCCAACTCGGCCTTGGCTGCTTCCCATTCGGCTAACTGCCGAGCGCAGTAGGGTCACCAATGGCCCCGGTAGAAGAGCAACGCCGTATACCGCGAAGGCGCTTCTTCGGGAAATTTAATTGTGCTCCCGTCCAACAGGTTCAGCGTGAGTGACGGGAACCGGTCTGCCTGTTGTAGTTTTTCAGCCATGATGCCTCCCAAGACTGGGTGTCGCTGACTCCGGTTCGCATGCCACCGGAGTACCCAATAATACCTGGGAGTCCGGTAGTGCCACAAGCCATTGGCCAGCCGATCCAAACCGTTGGATGCGGTTGGACATCAAGTTGATTCAGCCTTTGATTATTGACGCTCGTACAAGGCTGCGGTAAGCTCCCTCAGTTCAAACAGATCGAACCCATATGGAGCCGAACGGAGGCATACCATGAAACAAGTAACCAGCAATGTTTTCGTAGAGACCGATGCCAGGGGGTGCAATTTTGGGTACGTCACCACCTCCGACGGCATCGTGATGATCGACAGCCCGCACAAGCCCAGCGATGCCCAGAAGCTAAAGGCTGAGATCGCCGGCAAGGGGCAGCTTAAGTACATCATCAACACCGAGCCCCACGGCGACCATTGGACGGGGAACGCTTTCTTCGACGTGCCGGTCATCGCCCACGAGGGGGTGCGGACTCGCATGCTCAACACCGACCTGGCCGACCATGTCTCCCGGGTCGCAGCCTTCGGTCCTGAAGAACCAGCGCTGCTGGAGGGTTACGAGTTCAATTATCCGGTCATAACCTTCAAGAACGGGATGACGATGCACGTGGGTGACCACACGTTCGAGATGGTTCACATGCCCGGCCACACCCTCTACCAAGCGGCAATCTCCATCAAGGAAGAGGGCGTGGTGTTCACCAGCGACAACATCTTCCGCGGCGTCCAGACTTGGCTCCACGAGGCCAATCCCGACCTATGGCTAACGGCGCTAGACTCATTGAGGAAGCTTGACGAGGAGGTATTCGTGCCCGGTCACGGGGAGCTTTGCGACAAAGGCTACCTGGACGAACAGGGTTCTTTCATCCTGGAATGGAAAGAGTACGTCAAAGGGGCCATCGATCAGGGCGTCACCAGAGCGCAAGCGGTGTCCAGCCTGACCAAGATGACCGACCGCTATCCCATGGACGTAGGCCAAGACGGCATGGCGCCCCTAGTCATGCGCATGAGCGCCGGAAACCTGTACGACTACCTAACCGGCGCCTGGCCCGCTCCGCCCATCCCCGCCCCCGCCACTCCCCGCAGGAGCTAATCCTCGCCAGCCCATCGGTTAACCAACAACGTAGGGGCGCACGACCGTGCGCCCCTACGCGCATCCACGAACTAACTTCCCCCTTTCGTAAATGGGGACCGAGGGGGATTTCCCCCACAAAGAAAGGGGGTTCCGGTTATGCCAGA
The DNA here is from genome assembly GCA_963997925.1 of uncultured bacterium. Taxonomy (GTDB): domain Bacteria; phylum Chloroflexota; class Dehalococcoidia; order Lucifugimonadales; family UBA3495; genus UBA11650. The sequence continues at coordinate 3,637 of CAXEOX010000053.1, read as the reverse complement.
ACGCCCTCATCATTTCCTCCCAAAAAACACGGTCCCTACCTAGCCCTAGTCGGCACGTACTCCTTGATGGCCGGAATCACTTCCTGGCTCAAAAGGTCGATGCACTTCATCGCCGTGTCGTGCTTCATGGGACCTTCCCGGCCCCACAGCACCAGGGTGGCCGGGTCCACGATGTCCACAATCTCTTTCAGCTTCTTAATGACCGTATCCGGGTTCCCGGTGACGATCTGGTGGGTGGCATGAGCTTCTTGGTAATCCAAGCTAGGTCCACCGGGAGTTACATCAGGGATGTTCCGGGTGGTTTCCCGCCGTGTGGCCCGGCCGCTTTGCGCCGCCGCCCGAGTCATGTAGCCCGGAGGGGCTTGCCAGTGACGCGGCGCAGTCCCGAAGGACGTACCCTGCTGCCAGTAGAAGTTCTTGCCTTCTTCAAAGGCCTTTTCGTCGCTGTCCGACACGTTCACCCTAACAGCGTAGCCACGGTGGTCCTGCGTTGGTGTGAACCCCTCTTCAGCAGCCACCTTGTCGTATAGCTCGTAAATCTCCGAGATTAGGTCCAAGGGCGGCGCAAGGGCGATGTAGGGGTACTGATGCCGGGCCGCCCAGGTGACCGACTCCGGACTGACCACACCCGGGATCCATATGGGCGGATGAGGTTTCTGCATGGGCATCATCCAGGGATTGACCACCCGGAATTGGTAATGCTTGCCCTCCCAGCGGAAAGGACCCGGCTCAGTCCACGCCTTGATTATCAGGTCATGAGCCTCGTCGAAACGCTCCCGGTTGTAAATCGGGTTGGTGTTGGTGGCCATGCTCTCCTGGCCGATACCGCGGACAAAGCCGCAGACCACCCGGCCACCGGAGATGCAGTCAATCATCGCCACTTCCTCCGCCACTCGCAGCGGATTCTCGTGGATGGGCAGCACGTTACCCAGGAAGCAAATCTTCCCTTTCTTTGTCAGACGGGCCAGCACCGAGCCAATCACATTGACCGAGGGCATCATCGATAGCGGGTTGTTGTGGTGCTCGTTAATCATCACCCCGTCGAAACCCACCTCGGTGCAGTGCTGTAGTTCTTCGAAGTACATCCCGTAGAGTTCGTTGGCTTTTTCGGCGCTGAAGAATTCGTTGGGGAACATCAGATTGTTGTAGCCCCGTTGAAGCGCCTCTTCCTGGGGATACGCTGAATATCCCATCTCGGTGAAAAACATCACTTCTTTAACCATAGAAGACCCCCCTTGCCTGCTCCGTCCAGCGGACAAGCCTGGTCGCCAAAGTATGCAGCCATGCTCGTGCCCAGTCAATCCCGCCGGTTGACCCAAATGAAAGGGCCGGGCATACTTGAAGCCGCAAACGGCGCACGATTTCCGGTCAGCTACGATTATCCGCTAGACACAGGGAGGACACAGCATGGCCAGTCAACAGGAAAGACATGAGTTGGAGCAGAGCGATGTCGCGTTGCCTGAATCGGGGCGTCCCGTCATCCATGCCAACAAAGGCGTGATTTCCAGCGGCCACTACCTGACATCCATGGCCGGCATGCGCATCCTATTGAGTGGAGGCAACGCTTTCGACTCCCTCGTAGCCGCCGGATTCGCCGCTGCCGTGGTTGAGCCCATCGCTTCCTACTCGCTGGCCGCCGAAGGTGTGTTCATGCTGTACCACCCGGCCAGTGGCGACCTACTGTCCCTCAGCGCCCAAGGCGTCGCGCCCGCCGATGCGACAGTTGACTACTATAAGTCTCAAGGCGTGAATCGCATCCCCACCGGACCCGGCATGCAAGCGCCTCTGTCGTTCACCGTTCCCGGCGTGGTCGACGGGTTCCTGACCCTGCTGGAACAATACGGCACCATGTCCATCAGCGATGTTCTCGCCCCGGCCATAGAATATGCGGAGCAGGGCATCCCCCACTACGAATACATGCTGGCGCGGCTAGAGTCTCCGTCCACTTTGGAACAGTTCCGGAACTTCCCGCCAGGCGGTTCGGAAATCTTCTATGAGAACCTGCAGGTGCCAAGCCCCGGTGCCCAGTTGGTCCAACCGGGTTTAGCAGACGTACTCAAAGGATTGGCTAGTGCAGGGTCCAAGGCAGGCGACAGGCTGGAAGGGATACAGGAGGCCCGCCGAAGCTTCTACCAGGGAGACATCGGCAGGACCATCGCCGAGTGTTCCCAGAGCGTCGGCGGTATCATGGACTTGGATGACCTAGCCAGCTACCACGCCCAGTTCGAATCGCCGGTGAAAACCACCTTCCAAGGCTATGAGATTCTAGGCCACGACTCCTGGACCCAAGGCCCGGTATTGATGCAGACCCTTAACATGCTGAACCGGTTTGACCTGAAGTCCATGGGTCACAACTCCCCCGCCTACATACACACCGTCATCGAGGCATTGAACCTGGCCTTCGCTGACCGGGAAGCCCACTACGGCGACCCCGAATACTCGACGATCCCCATCGACGGCTTGCTATCCATGGAATACGCAAACCAACGGTCCCAGGAGATCGACCCCGACCGCGCATCCACGAGTATGGTCCCAGCAGGCGATCCCTGGGCGTTCTCAAAGAGATCCAATGGCGGATCTGCTGTTCGCACCGAGCCGGTGCTCAGCGAAGGACCGGTATCCGGAGGCGGCGACGAAGACGGAACGACCCACGTTTCGGTGTTGGACAGTGAAGGAAACATGGTCTGCGGCACCATCAGCGGGGGCTCTTTCTCCAAGTCGGTGTTCTTCCCCAAGATTGGTTGCGCCCTGAGTACCCGTATCGAGATGTTCAACAACGAACCGGGACACCCCAACGTGGTAGAACCCGGCAAGCGGCCCAGAACCACCCTGATCAACTACATCGTCACCAAAGACGGCGTCCCGGTTATGACGATCGGCTGCCCCGGCGGCGACGATCAGGCCCAAGCCAACCTACAGATATTCCTGAACGCAGTAGTGTTCGGCATGGACCCGCAACAGTCGGTGGAAGCCCCCCGCTTCGCCACCGAAAACTTCCCCAACTCCTTCTACCCCCACGTCTACCATCCGGGCCGCTTGAACCTGGAAGAAGGAATTCCCCTGACGACAGCCCAAGCCCTACACGCCATGGGCCACGACGTCCAGAGAGCGGTCAACTGCGGCATGGGCGCCACAATCTCCACAAGAAACCCGGAAACCGGCACCCTAAGCACCGGCGGCGACCCCAGACGAGCCTGCTACGCCATGGGCTGGTAAAACTCCCCCCCTTTCGTAAAGGGGGGTTGGGGGATTTCGCCTCACAGCAACCCTGCCGCTAGATATCCAACTCCATATCCGCTTCAGATATCTGCAACTCAAACCCCAACCGCCGCTGCACCTCGGCCAACTCCCGTCTAACCGTAGCCTCCCAAGCCGGGTTCATGTGGGCGACGATAATCTTCGGGATGTAGCCTTTAAGTTCCTTAAAGTCGCTCAGCGTCTCTTCCAGCAAATTCGGAGTCAGGTGCCCCGCCACCGCCGCCCGATCCGGGTCGCCGTTGCCAAAAGTAACCTCTGTCAGCATGACGTTGGGATCGACGTGGGGCCAAGCCTGGCTCAAGCCCTTGCCTGTATCCCCGGTGTAAAACAGCGTGGTGCTGCCGGACGTTATCTGGAAGCCCGCCGCCGGAACGGCATG
>CAXEOX010000052.1:0-19641 GCA_963997925.1 uncultured bacterium | reverse complement strand
GACGGCTGACCTAACCGTTGCCCCGACCCTTATCTCAACGATCCAACCTACACCGTCGCCAACCCCAGATCCTAGGGAAGCCATCAAGAGCGAAGTGGCGGCAGCGGTGAGCCAGTTTGGACAGGCCCTTAGCACGGCCGATACCGAGTTGATGGCTTCCTTGTTCCTTCCGTCGGAGAAAACAAATCGTTTCTCCTCATCCGAGCCTCTTCGTATAAACGGTTGGTCCGAGGTAGAAGGGAGTTTCAAGGAACTATTAAGTCTTCCTCCGGGAAGCGTCTCCCTAGTTTAAAGACAAGGACGCATCGACTTGCTGGGCGTTGATGCGGCGCTTTGGACTGGCCACTTCATCCTCAGTGTTCGGCCACCGGAGGAATCCCGCCGTACGGTCGAGGGCAGAGCCACTACGCTTCTCCAGAAGGTCGACGGAAGGTGGCTTAGAGTCCATATGCACACCTGCGTTGCCACCTTAGGCCGCCGTGCCAGGTAAGGAGTCGTGAGAATCTTGTTGTTGGAAAAGAACTATTACAAGGAAAAACTACGTTATCGGAGGCGACCATATGAGTAAGACCCTGAAGAAGCTAACTATCTTGGTAGTACTAACAATAGCGGTAGTGGGAAGCATACTCGGTGGCCTGTCCGCCACAGCCAATGCCCAAAGCGACGATGAGGATGCGCTAAGGGCTGAGGTGGAAGCCGTCGCACGCCAATTGGGGGAAGCCCTTAATACATCGGACGGCGAGTTGTTTGATACCCTGTGGTTGCAATCTGACAAGACAACCTATTTTCCCCTTCCCAACCCTTCCGGGTAGACGGATGGCCCGAGGTACGACAACCTTTTGCTGGACTCCTTGGCCTTTCACCTGGGGCCGTCAACGTCGTTGTTAGACAAGAGCGTATCGACTTAGTTGGCGATGACGTGGCGATCCGGACTGGCCATTTTATTCTTAGGATACGGCCGCCAGGGGGAACGACGCGGACAATAAACGGCAGATTCTCGAGAGTTTTACAGAAAGTGGACGGAAAGTGGCTTAATGTTCACGGGCACACTTCAGCCTTGCCGTAGCATCAGTTGAAATACAACAAGTTGGTATAACTCGGTGGTTTGCCAAAGGGGACGAGGTTTTCTAGAGAGTCCGCATGCTCCTGGAGCCTCGTCCCTTTGTTTGTCCCGATGCCGCCCCACGGCTGGTCCGTCCATTCTGAGGTTGTCTGTGGTCCGGCTCTAAGACCGGCATAAGTAACGTTCATTCGATCCTGAGGGCCGCTGATACCGGCTATTTCCATACCCAAGGGCAGGTCAGATTACCCCCAACGTGTCGATGATCTGCTCCACCGATGGCCGGTCGTGGGGCGCTCCGCTTCGGTACTCGTATCGGACGACACCGGCAGTGTCGACAACATAGTCGCCGCCCAATTGTAGGAAGTCGCTCCTCCGGAAATGGTACATCTGTCCCCTGGCCAGCAGCTTAATGTAGGTCCATATAGTGCCCAGTCCGAAAATCCGCCTCAGCTTGCCGGAACTCAAGCCGTAAGCTCGATATGCGTCTTTCTCCGGGTCCGATAGCAAGGGAAAAGGCAGTTGCATCTGCCGTGACAGCTGGAACAACCGGTCCCGCGACTCGAAGGAAACTCCGATGACAATCCCGCCAAGGGACTGTATCTCAGTGTATCGCCGCCGCAACTGCGACAGGTGTTCTCTTCAAGGAAGTCAGGCGAAGTGACGGAGGAACACCAGGACGATCTTCGTCCCCCGGAGATCATGAAGCGAGACCAACTCGCCTTCGGTGTCGCGCAGGCTAAATTCGGGCGCGGTGTCGTTTAAAAGCGGGGATGTGGTGTTTGGGTGAAGCATCAGATGCAGCTCGTCATTTCTATGAAAAGTATAAGTCCGCTTTTGTTGGCAAGTCCAGGCGGTCCGGTGGCAAAACGACTACCCGGTGCCTATAATTGTCCCACCAGTTATGGTTATCGATAGCCACTGTCACATCCTCCCTCCCAGCTTTCAAGAACGCCGTTCCGAGTTGTCGCGCCGGGACGCCACATTCGGCAGTCTCTTGTCCAGGGACGACGCCGTGCTCGCCGACGTTGAAGCCCTTTTAGTGGACATGGACCGGGACGGGGTGGAGCATTCCGTGGTGATGGGAATGGGTTGGACCGACTTCCGGTTGGCCCAAGAAGCTAACGAATACATCATAGAGGCTGTGGCGAATAATCCCGGACGGTTAACCGGTTTTTGCTCGGTCAGTCCAAATTGGGGAGCCGAAGCGGTTGCCGAGGTGGAGCGTTGCACCGCCGCCGGTTTGAAAGGGGTAGGCGAACTTCATCCCGATACTCAAGGATTCGACATCGCCGACAAGACGGTCATGGAACCCTTGATGGAAACGGCGAACCGGTTGGGCCTTCCGGTCCTGGTTCACGCCTCGGAGCCGGTGGGACACCAGTATCCGGGGAAAGGCCGGACCACTCCCGGCAAACTCTACAAGTTCATAGAGAACTTTCCGTCCAACGTCATCATCTGCGCTCACTGGGGAGGTGGCCTGCCTTTCTACGCATTGATGCCGGAAGTGCCGAAGGTTTTGGAAAACGTTTACTTCGACACTGCGGCCTCCCCCTTCCTGTATCGCCCTGATGTGTTCTCCGCCGTCACCGGTCTGGTGGGCGCGAACAAGGTTCTCTTCGCCACCGATTACCCTCTCATCCGAGCCCGGCGCTTATTAGGGCAGGTCGAAGAAGCCTGTCTGGCACCGGAGAATCAAGAAGCTGTATTGTCCGGGAATGCCGCCCGGCTGTTCGGTTTGTAGCCGAGGATCCGTGGAAGATTTTGTAACGCTACCCGACCACCTGACTACAGGCCTGGACATCGTGTTCGTGGGATTGAATCCTTCCCTGCCCTCGGTGGCGGTAGGCCATTACTTCGCCAATCCGAGGAATCGATTCTGGCCGGCATTTAACAAGTCAGGTCTGGTGAACCGGGAGTTGTCACCTGAGGGGGATGGCAGCCTCTTGGCCGACGGTATCGGGTTCACCGATGTGGCGAAGCGTCCCACGGCCATGGGGTCGGGACTGAAGGCCGCCGACTTTCGCCAATGGTCTCCGGTGTTGAAGGACAAGCTTCTTAGGTATCAACCCCGCATCGCCTGCTTCCATGGCGTCACCGCTTACAACTCATATCTTCGCTATGCCGAGGACATAAGGGAAAAAGCGGAGTTGGGGTTGCAGGAACGGTCCATCGGCGCCAGCAGGGTCTTCGTCACGCCCAACCCCAGCCCGGCCAACGCCGCTTATTCCCTGGACGACCTTGCCGAATGGTACCGGCGTCTCGGAATCTTGCGGGATGAGCTGGTCGGCTGATGACCGCAAGAGAGACGATTCGGGTTTTCATCGCCCTGGATATTTCCGAGGCTGCCCGCTCGGCGCTTTCCGGGACGGTTGACCATTTGAGAACCGCGATACCTCGGGGAGCTCGCTGGGTTGACCCACAGGGCATCCACCTGACGCTGAAGTTCTTGGGTAACATAAACCCGGTACTTACCGACGGGATTTTAGAGTCGTTGTGCCGAATCGGAGAGGAATCGTCCAAGTTCTCGTTGAGTCTCGCGGGCCTGGGCGTGTTCCCTAATCAGCGCGAACCCAGGGTCCTGTGGGCCGGTTTGGAGGGTGAGATGGAGCCATTGGCCGTTCTTCATGAAAAGGTGGAGGCTGCGATGGCTGACCAGGGTTTCACCAGGGAGAGACGCGGCTTTAACCCGCATCTGACCATCGGGCGGGTAAGAGACCGCTTAGCATCATCGGAGCGTCAAAAGATTGGGACCACGCTCCTCTCCCACTCCATGGCACCGACAGAGCCATGGATGGCGGACACGATGCACTTGTTCCGGACCACATTTACGCCGCAGGGATCGATCCACGACATCATAGGGTCCGCTCTCTTGTTGACACCTTATGGATAGGATATCCAGAAACATCACCCCAGTGGCTCCCTTCGATTTCGAATTGACCGCTGGATACCTCACCTACTTCCAGGGTCGCTACGCCACCGACTCTCTGGTCGACGGAGTGTACCGGCGTTTGCTGGACCTGGACGGACAGTTGGTGTTGGCATCGGTATCGTCGCTGGGCAGCTTGGAAAAGCCGGAGTTGTCCGTGGAGCTACAAGGCGAAGGGCTGACTTCCGACAATGTGGAAGTGGCTACGGACAAGGTGGCGTGGATCTTGGGGGTTGGGCAAGAGTTGGAGCCCTTCTACGCGTCGGCCCAAGGCGACCCAGCGATGGCCGCCATCACCCAGCGGTTTCACGGGCTGCACATGCCCCACACCGCCTCGGTGTTTGAGGCCCTGGTGCTAGCGATTCTCGGCCAACAGATCGCCACCAACGTCGCCCGAATCATCCGCACTCTGCTGATCGAAACCTACGGACCCCGGCAAACCATCGACGGCGAAACCTATTACGCTTTTCCCCGGCCGGAAACCCTGGCCGCTCTGCGGGTGGAGGACCTACGGGGCATGAAGCTCAGTCAGCGCAAAGCGGAGTACGTTCACGGCATCGCTTGCACTGCGCTGGACGACCCGGAGTTTATCGAGGGACTGCACCATCTGGATGACGAAGCAGTGGTGCGGCAAATCACGAGCCTGCGAGGTGTCGGTAATTGGACCGCCCAGTGGCTTCTTATCCGGGCCTTGGGCCGACCTGACGCCCTCCCCCTAGGCGACCTAGCCCTAAGACGAGTCGTTTCTCGATTGTACTTCCAAGACGAGCCACTGAACGACACCGAGGTAGAGGAGTTCTGCCGCCGCTGGTCTCCCTACAGAACCTACGCCACCACCTACATGTTCACCGCGATGCGCACGGGGATGGCGTAGGGAAGCGTAGATTTCTCCTGAATTTCACGAGAAACTCTGCCTAACGGTGCTGGTGGCAATTTATTGAGGGTTGGCCAAGCCTAAGTTGTCACGCAGAGTACCCGGGACGTATTCCTTGCGATAAAGTCCTCGGCGTTGCAACTCGGGAATAACCTTCTGGACAAAATCAACGTAGGCGCCGGGCATGTGGGTGGCGGCAAGTACGAAACCGTCGCAAGACTCGCTTAGGTACCAACTCTCCATCTGGTCTACGATCTGCTCAGGAGTGCCCGCGAATACAGGAAGCTCGCTCAGTGTGCCCCTGCCGGAATAACGTATGAAATCAGCCACACTGGGGTTCTTGGTGCCGCTCAGTTCCACCACGCGTTCTAGGAATCCTCTGAGACCTGTCATCGACGCTAGAGTTTCGTCGGACAGCGGTTCATTCGTGGAGTGTTGGGCGAAATCGTAGTTAAAAACTTCGGACAACAGCACCAAAGAATCGGTCTGGTTGGCCAGACTATTGATGAAAGCAAGTTTTTCCTGTGCAACCTCTTCAGTCTCGCCCACCACAACGTACACCGCAGGCGCCACCTTCAGAGAATCTGGATCGCGGCCTGACTCTTCCCTTTGTCGACGCAAGTCTTGTCGGTAGGCCTTGCAACCATCGGCTGTGGGATATATCACAAAGAGAAGCTCACCCCAACGGGCGGCGAACCTCCTACCTCTATCGCTCTGCCCGGCTTGGATAATCAGTGGACGGCCTTGTGGCGTACGGGGGACGGTAAAAGCGCCCTGCGACCGAAAATAGTGACCCGAATGGTTGACTCTATGCACCTTGGCCGAGTCGGCGAATCGCCCGGTTTCTTTGTCTGCCACGATAGCGCCGTCTTCCCACGAGTCCCATAGGCTGTATACCACGCTCATGAATTCGTCTGCAACGTCGTATCTCGTGTCGTGAGGCAGGTGCTCGGAAACCCCGAAATTCTGAGCCTCTGAGTCGTTCAAAGAGGTCACCACGTTCCAAGCCGCCCTGCCTTGGGTGAAGTGGTCTATGGAGGCGAAAAGCCGGGCCACATGAAACGGGGAGTAGTAGGTAGTCGAATACGTCGCCCCCAATCCTAAGTGACTTGTAGCCAGGCCCATTGCGGTGATTATCGGCACCAAGTCCAGTTTGACGGCACGTATCCCATGTTCGACAGCGTCTTCGTGGGTGTCCCCGAACCGGCTAGGCATGGCCAAACGGTCATCGAGAAACGCCAGGTGGAACTTGCCTTCTTCCAAGATTGTGGCAATGTTTTGGTAGAAACCCAGATCCAGGAAGTTGGGTTCGGTTTCCGGGTGACGCCAAGACCCGGTGTAATTTGAACAGTTGGATGCCTGGAGAAAAGCCACCAAGAGCATATCTTTGTTGTTTTGGCCGGCCATATCAGTCAGTAATCCCCAGATGCCCCTGAACAAGTTGAACTTAGGTTTGGTATATCCCGGGCCCGATATAGTAATGCCACGTCAGGAGTCTAACCGGCGGTGGGCTGGACCGTGCACCATAGCTTCCGCGATTGCTACCGGAGCGACATGTGCCGGTGCAAGAGGGGTACATCCGCGAGATTTTGAGGACGGAGCTTAACCTACCGGAACATACTCATCAGGTTCTTGGGGTTTCGGGAGCGGGATAGTTGGCGCATCATTTTTTGGGTCTGGCGGAATTGGTTCAGTAGTTGGTTGATGTCTTGGGGCGTGGTACCGCTGCCCGTGGCGATGCGGCGGCGGCGGCTGCCATTGATGATGTCGGGCTTCTGCCGTTCCTCTCGGGTCATGGAGCGGATGATGGCTTCTACCCGCGAGATCTGGTTATCGTCTAGGGCGCCGGCCTTCAGTTTGGAACTCATCTGGCCCATGCCGGGAATCATATCCATGATTTGGCTCAGCGACCCCATCTTCTTGACTGCCTGGATCTGCGTCAGGAAATCTTCCAGGTCGAAACTGGCCTCTCGGAACTTGCGCTCCATCTCTTTGGCCTGGTTCTCGTCCACGTTTTCCTGGGCTTTCTCTATGAGGGTGAGCACGTCGCCCATGTCCAGGATACGGGAGGCCATGCGGTCGGGATAGAAAGATTCCAGGGCGTCGGGACGTTCCCCCATGCCCATGTACTTGATGGGAACGCCGGTTACTTTGGTCACCGACAGGGCCGCTCCACCCCTAGCGTCGCCGTCCATCTTGGTCATGACCAAGCCGGTCAACTGGACCTTTTCGTGGAAGCCTTCGGCGGCGTTGACGGCGTCCTGGCCGGTCATGGCGTCCACCACCAAGAGAATCTCTTGGGGCGATATGGCGGCTTTGACCTCCTCTAGTTCCTTCATCAGTTCATCGTCGATTTGGAGTCGGCCCCCGGTGTCCACGATAGCCCAGTGGACGCCCAATTCCTCGGCCCGCTTCATGCCGTTCTTGGCTACCTGCACGACGGTCGACGTGGCCGGGTCTTCCGAGTAGACCGGGATGTCCAACTGTTTGCCCAGGGTCTCTAACTGTTGGATGGCAGCCGGGCGGCGCAGGTCGGCGGCAATAAGCAAGGCTTTGCGGTCTTGGCGGCGCAGGGACAGGGCAAGCTTGGCTGCGGTGGTGGTTTTACCAGATCCCTGCAACCCAACCATCATCACTGCGTTGGTCGGCTGGCTGGACGGCACGAGCCGGTGTTCGCCGCCGGTCAACAGCGACGTGAGTTCTTCATGAACAATCTTGACGACTTGCTGGCCGGGCGTGAGGCTCTCCAATACGTCTGAACCCAGAGCACGCTCCTTGATCGACGCCACGAAATCCCTAGCCACTCGGAAGTTAACGTCCGCCTCCAGCAGGGAGCGGCGTACCTGACCCAGAGCCTCGTCGATGTCCTTATCGGTCAGGCGGCCCTTGCTGGTCAGCTTGCCCAGGATTCCTGTGAGTTTTTCCGTCAGATTCTCAAGCACGTTTCAGCGTCCTCGCCAGTGTTGTTTTCGTATCTCTAATATCGAATTGTAGGCTTGTGGTCACTTGAGGGTCAAGGTAGGAGGCATGCCTGTGATAGAATATTTCCGGTTAAAGAGGGGTGAGGCGAATGGCAGTTGACGTCGGTTTTCCACGCGCTTTTGGTGCGGCTGGCCTCCCCGAATGTGCTCCCCACAGGCTCCTTCCATGATACCCCAGCGTCTAAGCGTTAGGAACTTCCTGTGCTACCGGGAAAACGTGCCCACGTTGGACTTCCAGGGCATCCACGTCGCTTGTTTATGCGGCCAAAACGGTCACGGCAAGTCCGCCTTGCTGGACGCAGTTACCTGGTGCCTGTGGGGTGAAGCTAGGGGCAAGACTCAAGACGACCTGATTTCCTACGGTGCGGACGAGTGCCGGGTCGAGCTTGAATTCCTCTCCCGGGACACTTCTTACCGGGTGATTCGCAGCCGCTCCCGAGCCGGTGGCCGCCGCCGCCAGGGCGTGTCAGACCTGCAATTTCAAGTGCTGGGTAGTGATGCGGCCATAGCTATTACCGGCGACCACATCCGGGAAACCCAAGCCAAGATCGAACAAACCATCGGCATGGACTATGACGCCTTCATCAATTCGGCCTTCCTTCTCCAGGGACGGGCCGACGAGTTCACCAACAAGACCCCTGCCGATCGCAAAGCCGTGCTGTCCAAGATACTGGGATTGGAAGCCTACGACCGGATACAAGAACGGGCGAGACAGAGGTTGGATGAGGGCAAATCCAGCTCGTCCGAAATCGAAGGATCACTGGGCCGAATGCGGTCCGACCTGGAAAACATCGGCGACCCGGCCATCGAACTGGCGGAAGTGAAGATGCGCCTGGACGATGTGAATCGCCAGACCGAAGAAAGCCGGGGGAGGGTCGAAGGATTAAGGGCGCAGGTGGGTGAGCTGGATTCCCTTCGGGAGAGTCTGACAGAGCTAGGCGTGAACATCACCGGCATTCGTAGCGATATAGAGCAGCTAGAGTCGGCTCTGTCGGCGAGCCAAGGCCGGCTCCGAGGGTATCTGGACCTCATCCAGGAAGCAGATCCCATTCGCCAAGGGTCCGAGCGCCTGATCCTCGCCCGGAATCGATTAGAAACATTGGAAGAGGCGCGGGGCCGGTACGACCAGTTAGGCGAGAGCAAGAACCAGCTGCAAAGGTCCATCGATACCAGCCGGACGTTGCTGGAAGCCAAGATTGCCCAGCTAGTACGCCGGGTGCACGTGGAATTGGGACCCAAAGCGGGCGCGGAGACCGAGTTGGCGGGCCAACTTGCCCAGGTCCAACAACGGCTGAACGGACTGGACCAAGAGAAGGTGCAGGTAGCAGGTCTGCGGGACCGGCTGACCAAGACATCGACAGCCATCGGGGAAGCGCAGGGCACTGCGGAACGTTACCTCGTTGAGGGTAAAGAACTCGCTGCTAAGCTGGAGTTCTTGGAGAAAAGCGGAGGCGGTGAGGCCGTCTGCCCCCTATGCCAAACGTCCCTGGGTCATGACGGGTGCACCGCCCTCTCACACACGTACACCACCGACATCCAGGCCAAGAGGAATCTCTACCGTCAGAATCAACAGCGATTGAAGCAGCTTGAGACTGAGAAGACGGACATGGAACAGGAATGGGGGCAACGGGACCAAGCCCTCACGACATCCCTGCGGGAGGGACAGTCTAAACTTCAGGAACTTGAGTCGCGTATCCAAGAGTCCCGTGAAGCTCAGAAGACCCTGGACGAAGAACGAAAGCAGGTGCAAGCAGCTCAGTCCTCTCTGGCCTCGGGTGATTTCGCCAGTGCTGAGCAGTCGGAACTAAAGGCGATCGAAGACCAGATTCAGTCCTTGGGATATGATGACGAAGCGCGCCAACAGAGCTACGCCGAGACTCGGGAACTGGCCCATTTCGAAGAACGGCAAGGCCAACTGACCCAGGCCGAAGCCAGCCTGCCCGCCGAGCAAGAGTCACTGGCCCGTACCCAGGATATCCTCAACCGCCGCCGCATAGACCTGGAGCAGGCTCAGGAGCGCCGAACTACCGGAGAACAATCCATCTCCGAGCTTCCCCAGCTTCAGACAGGCCTCAAGGCTGCGGAATCCGGCCTGGCTGAGTTGGAATCCACCCGTCAGACCACGACCGCCCGCCTCGGTTATCTCGACGGAGAAGTCCGGAGATTGCAGAGCCTGAGACGGGAAGTCAGCAGAGACTCGGCCCGGCTGACGGCCTTGAAGGAAGACGAAGGGATCTACCAGGAGCTTGTTACCGCCTTTGGCCGCCAAGGTATCCAGGCCATGCTCATCGAGACCGTCGTGCCCCGTCTGGAGGAAGAGGCTAACCTGCTCCTGGGCCGCATGACCGACAACCGGATGCAGGTGAAGCTTGAAACCCAGCGGGAGCGTCGTAGCGGCCGGGGCGACCCCATAGAAACTCTGGAGATAAACGTCAGCGACGAACTTGGCCCTCGCAGCTACGAGATGTACAGCGGCGGCGAGGCGTTCCGGGTCAACCTATCCCTGCGCATCGCCCTATCCAAAGTCCTAGCTCAAAGGATGGGCGCTCCCCTGCCCACGCTGTTTATCGACGAAGGCTTCGGTTCCCAAGACGCCGCCGGCAGGGAGCGCATCCTCGACGTTATCAGTGCCATCGAAAACGACTTCGACAAAATCATAGTAGTCACCCACTTAGACGACATGAAGGACGTATTCCCGGTTCGCATAGAGGTCCAAAAGGGAGACGACGGGTCGACTTTCTGGATCAGCTAGCTTCGTATTCAAGAGATATTGTGGGGACAGAAGTCGCTTCCCCCCGATGGGGTCTTGCCTCAAAACTGTTATTCTGAGGCCCTCAGGCCGAAGAATCTGGGGTGGGGCGCCTCTGCGAACGTTAGCGCACCCCAGACCCTTTGCTACGCTCAGGGTGACATGACATATTTGAGACTTTTGAGGCAAAGCCCCTCGATGGGGGAAGGTCAGGATGGTGGTGCCCCCGGTCCGGTGAGAACAGATTACGAGACCTATGCTAGCCCCGCCTAAATCAATATTACCTCCCAAACAACCAGTAGTAGGAGCCCAACAAGTTTGAGTACATCCAACCCAGACATAATCGTTCGCCACGCCACCAAGTCAGACCTGAACACCGTGGTGGCATTCAACGCCGCCATGGCCAGAGAAACCGAAGACAAAACCCTTGACACTGAACTGCTCAGCAAGGGCGTCTCGGCAGTTCTGGATAGGCATACATTGGGCTTCTACCTGCTGGCGGAGATTGATGGCCGGACAGTAGGCCAGTTGATGATTACCACCGAGTGGAGCGATTGGCGCAACGGATATTTCTGGTGGATCCAAAGCGTGTACGTTGACGCGGATCACCGCCGCCGGGGCGTATACCGGGCCTTGAACAGCCAGGTCCACGCCGAGGCCAAAGAACGCGGCGATGTTTGCGGTCTGCGGTTATACGTGGAGCGGAACAACCACGTTGCCCAACAGGTCTACTCCAGCCTGGACATGCACCAATCCCACTACGATTTATTCGAGATTGACTTCGTTCTTTAGTAGTCCAATCATTAACAGCCCAAATCTCTGGAGGACAGCAGATGCTCCCCGACAAAGTAAGAGACCTTGCCACAGTAACCCATCGAGGTGTGTTGACCACCTTCCGCCGCAACGGGGCGGCCCAGATGAGCATAATCAGTTGCGGTCCATACCGCGACGGTATCGCCTTCACGGTTACGGAAACCCGGGTCAAGCTGAAAAACCTGAGGCGGGACCCCCGGTGCTCCCTGATGGTCTCGAATGAAAATTGGTGGGGGTTTGTGGTGCTGGAGGGAAAGGTGACTATATTGTCGGTGGACAATACTCCCCCGGACGAGTTCCGAGATGCCCTGAGAGACGCCTACCGCACCTGCTCGGGAGAGGAACATTCCAACTGGGAAGAATACGACCAAGCCATGAAGGACGACCGCCGCTCGGTGATAATTGTGGTGCCGGATCATATTTATGGGACGGCGTTGTAGAAGATTGGAGCTTGGTTTAAAGCAGTGGCCTGAGACCCTTCACTGCGTTCAGGGTGACAGTGTTGGGGGCGGCACGGTAATTGTTTTGGCTCAGGTAGTTCTAGCTCTGGCAACTCGGGCAAAAATAAGTTCCCCGCCCTCGCACCCGTGTCCCGGTGAAGGGGCCGTTGCAGCGGGGGCAGGGGGCGCCTTCGGTGCGGGGGTGGGTCCAGCCGGTTAGGGCTCGCG
Source organism: uncultured bacterium (assembly GCA_963997925.1). Taxonomy (GTDB): domain Bacteria; phylum Chloroflexota; class Dehalococcoidia; order Lucifugimonadales; family UBA3495; genus UBA11650. Next base: position 7,567 of record CAXEOX010000052.1, on the reverse strand, counting down.
GCGGGTCGGGCCAAGATTCGGTGCGGGCTATTTCGTATTTCTCTATCGACGCTGTTAGGGCGTTGATTATGCATTGCTGCAACCGGGTTATTTCTTCCTCAGTTAGACTGGCCGACGGACGGTTCGGGTTGATCCCCGCTTGGAAAAGAGACTCGTCGGCGTAAAGGTTGCCCATCCCGGCGACGATGGATTGCTCCAGCATCAACGCTTTGATGGGGGCGTTGCGTCCGCCCAGCGACCTTGCCAGTAACTCAGGAGTTAAGCCGCCTTCCAGTGGTTCCGGGCTGAGTGGGGGTAAAACCTCGGCGGCATCTGAAACCAGCCAGATCTTTCCGAACTTTCGGCCGTCCTCGAACCTCAATTCCCGATCGTCGTCCAGGGAGAAGGTGTGGCGCACCAAGGGGTGCATCGGATTGGTCCGGGGTTGAACGGACAGGCCGCCGCTCATGCCCAGGTGGAGAATCAGGGTGCGCGCTTCCGATTCACTGTTTATCAGTGGGAGGAGGATGTACTTGCCTCGGCGATGAACGTCCTGCACCACGCCGCCTCGCAGACCCAGGGCAAATTCTTCCAGGTCCGGGGTTTTGACGGTTTTGGCCCAGCCGATATCAGCTTTGGTGAAAGCCCGGCCAGGTAGCTCTGCTTTTATAAGGCAGCGGCGGGCGTTTTCAACCTCGGGAAGTTCGGGCATGGTTGGCCGCCCTAGACGCGGCGCACTCCTAAAGTTACTTCCATCCCGTCAACGTCCGACGTTTCCCTCTCTGCTCCATCCGGCGGTGATTCGGCCACCAGTTCATCGCTGAGAGTCTCCTGGCGGATGTAGCCCGAGAAATTGCCCGTCATGACGCTGGCGATGTCATCGGGTGCCTGGTAGTAGGTGACGATACGGTCCGTCAGTTCGAAGTCCGCAGAGCGGCGCAGGTTCTGGATGCGGTGGACCAGTTCTCGGGCCAACCCTTCCTCGGCCAACTCCGGGGTGACCTCGGTTTCCATGGCGACGACATAAGGCCCCTCTTCGACCACCGAGAAACCGTCCGGCGGTATCCTGGTCAAGCTCAATTCATCTTTTTCCAATTGGATCGGTGAGGCCCCATCGCCAAGGCTTGGCAGGTCGACCATCTGGCCCATGCTTGCTTGCATCGCCACCACTCGCGGATCCAATTCCGCCAAGGCCTGAGCGATATTCCGGGCCTCAGCGCCATATTTGGGTCCGACCTTGGCCATGTTGGCGGTTACGCTCCAATCCCAGAAGTTAACTTCATTGGCGCTCTCGGAAACGTAAGTCAGGACGTTTTTAACATTTAGCTCGTCGATCAACTGCTCGGCTAGGTCTTCAACTTGCTGCTCTTCGACCGCATTCCTAACGATGACCCGCAGAGTTTTGAGGGGCTGGCGAACCTTGAGTCCCGCTTTGGAACGGGCGCTGCGTCCCATGCTGGCGATACGCATGGCCAGTTGGGTGGCGTCGTTCAGAGGCTCGTCGATGAGAGACTTGTCGGCAACCGGGAAGGAAGCCAAGTGCACGCTGTCGGGAGCGTCGGCATCCATCGAGCAGACAAGGTTCTGATATATCTCCTCGGACACGAACGGAGCCAGAGGCGCCATCAGTTTGGCCACGGTTACCAGACACCGATGCAGGGTGATGTAGCCCGATTGCTTGTCGACGTCGTTCTCGCTCTTCCAGAAGCGGCGGCGGCTACGGCGCACGTACCAGTTGGAGAGTTGGTCGATGAACTCTTGCAAGCGGCGGCCGGCGTTGGTGGGGTCGTAGCCGTCCAGATAGCCATCCACCTGTTCGATCAGCGTATTCAACTCGGACAGTATCCACCGGTCAAGCTCGCTCTCCGGTTTCCAGTCCGCCGGTGTTTGCTTTGGGTCGAACAGGTCGATGGACGCGTAATTGGTGAAGAAGGAATACACGTTCCACAGGGTCAGCATCACCCGGCGCAGGGTCTCGCTGACCAGCCGGGCTGAGAACCGCCGGGGTTCGCCGGGCTGAGTAGCGGTGAATAGATACCAGCGCAGGGCGTCGGCCCCGTGCTCGTCTAACACCGGGATGGGCTCAACCACGTTGCCGACCCGTTTGCTCATCTTTTGGCCCTGTTCGTCCAGCACCAAGCCTAGGCAGATAACGTTCTTGTAGGAGGGTTGTCCCTTCAGTAGCGTGGACAGGGCGTGCAGGCTGTAGAACCAGCCGCGGGTCTGGTCCACGGCTTCGCAGATGTAATCGGCGGGGAATTTGCCCTCGTCCTCTAGCTTGTCCACATCGTCTAATCCCAGCGTATGCCACTGGGCGAAGGGCATGGCTCCCGAGTCGAACCAGGCGTCCATAACCTCGGGGATGCGGTGCATCTGGCCGTTGCAGCCATCGGCTGGGCAATTCAGCAGGATGTCGTCGACGTAGGGACGGTGCAGGTCCAAATCATCCATCTTCGCTCCGTCGCCGGGCGCTGAGTGGTCCTTGAGTTCCTGGACGCTGCCGATACAGATGGATTCGGGGCACTCCTGGCATTGCCAGATGGGTATGGGTGTGCCCCAGTAACGCTCCCTGGAGATGGCCCAGTCGACGTTGTTGCGGAGCCACTCGCCGAACCGGCCGTCTTTGATATAGTCGGGGTACCAGTTGATTTCGCCGTTGCCTTCGACCAACTGGTCCTTCAGGGCCGATGTGCGGATGTACCAGGAGTTCTTGGCGTAATAGAGCAGCGGAGTGTCGCAACGCCAGCAGAAGGGATAGGTGTGGCGGTAAACATCCCGGTGGAACAGCAGCCCCCGGTCCCTCAGGTCGTTCATGATGTCCCTGTCGGCGTCTTTCACGAACTTGCCAGCGAAGGGGTAGTTGCCGGTGATGTTGCCCAGCAGGTCCACGGGCTGGACGAAGGCTAGCTGCTCCTCGCGCCCCAGACCCAAGTCCTCATCGCCGAAGGCCGGAGCGATGTGGACGATGCCGGTGCCGTCGTCCATGGACACGAATTCAGCCGAGACTACATGGGGATCTAACTCAGTGGCCGGCGTTAGCTCTGTGATGGGCGTGCCGGTCACGGACTCGGAGCGGACGAACCGCTGAATCTCCGTTCCGAAGTTCGCGGGATTGTACAAGGGTTGGTAGGTAGCGCCAACCAGGTCAGCCCCCTTCATGGTGGCGACGACCGTGTGTTCTTGTTTTATGTTCTTTTCCAGCAGGGCGGTGGCCAGCACCAGACGTTCCTTGCCGCCTTCCTCGTCCAGTTCAACCATGGTGTATTCGGAGTCTTCCGACACCGCCAGGGCAGTGTTGCCGGGCAGGGTCCAGGGCGTGGTGGTCCAGGCGAGGAGGTAGGTTGGGATGTCGGACGAAATCCCCCCCGGCCCCCCTTTACCAAAGGAGGGAGAACCGTTAGCCTCCCCACCTAGCGAAGGGGGGGATTGAGGGGGGGTCTCCACTTTGAATTTTATAAACACTGAGGGGTCTGGGGTGTCTTCCCGGTACCCTAGGGCTACTTCGTGGGAGCTTAGGCTAGTGACGCACCGGGGGCAGTGGGGAGTGCCTCGCATGTCCCGGTATAGCAGGCCCTTGTCCCATAGCTCTTTGAGGATCCACCAGCCCGACTCGATGTACTCGTTCTCCAGAGTCACGTAGGGGTGGTCCATGTCCACCCAGTAGCCGATGCGGCTGGTCATGACCTCCCACTCTCGCAGGTAGTGGAAGACGCTTTCGCGGCACTTCTGGTTGAACTTCTCGATGCCGTACTCTTCGATGTCCCGTTTGGTGGCCAAGCCCAGAGACTTCTCTACTTCCAGTTCTACGGGCAGGCCGTGGGTGTCCCAGCCGCCCTTCCGTATAACTCGGTATCCCTTCATCGTACGGTAGCGGCAGATAACGTCCTTGAATACGCGCGCGAGAACGTGGTGGATGCCAGGGCTGCCGTTGGCCGTGGGCGGCCCTTCAAAAAGCATGAATAAGGGAGAGTCCTTCCGCTCCGTCTCGGTGCGGTGGAACACATCCCTGTCGTTCCAATGATTCAAGATACCGGCGTCGACTTCGGGGAAGCTGACGCGGCTGGAAACCGGTTTGAACATTGTTGAATTACCTCTGTGCGAAAAACGATAAAGGGAGCCTACACAATAAGGCTCCCGGTGGCAATTATACCGCACCTAATCGAGGGCTGCCCATTCCTGAGGACGAAAATCAAAGCGGAGAACAACGGGGAGTGTGGATACTACGTCAGACTTGGCGGGAAAGTTAAGGGAGAAGCACCCTCGCCGGGACCAGCTCTCCGGTAGCTGTGTCCACTTGCAATCCGAACGCCTGCAATGTGTGAGAGCCCAGTACCGGCTGGCTGTCTTGTTGGCCGAAGACACAGACGACGGTGCGCTCCGCATCGCCGATCTTGACACGAATCTCCGCGAAGGACCGCTCCTCGCTGTCCCCGGACGCTAACTCCACAACCCCGGTCCAATACGGGTCTATCCCCAGCATGGACAGCATGGGCGAGGGCATTACCGCATAGGTTGAAGCTGTGTTTATCAGGGCAATAACCGGCTGGTATCGGGAGCCGTCCCTGGGTCCGACGTGGACTTGCTGATGGGAGGTAGTCATAGACACCTCACTTCCAGAATCTGTAGAAGTGGTTCAGGGGTCCGTGCCCTTGGCCGATGGAGAACGAGTGGCGGATCCCCTCGGTAACGTAGTCCTTGGCCAAGGCGACTGCGTCGGTTACCACCATTCCCCGTGCCAGTCCGGCGGCGACGGCGGAGGCGAAGGTGCAACCGGTGCCGTGGGTGTTAACGGTGTCGAAACGGGGCGCTGTGAACTCCTTGAACTCCTTGCCGTCATAGAACAGGTCGGTGGCTGGACCCTCTCTATGGCCCCCTTTTACGACTACCGATCTGGCTCCCATCCCGACGATGGCTTCCGCAGCGCGGCGCACGTCGGCATCTGAGACTATCGTCGTTTCCGTCAACGCCTCGGCCTCGGGGATGTTGGGGGTGACTACCATGGCCAGGGGCAGCAGGCGGGTGCGGAGAGAACCGATGGCATCCTCCCGCAGCAGGGCGTCGCCGCTTTTGGCAATCATCACCGGATCCACCACCAGACGCTGCACCCCGTGGACCTCCAATGCTTCGCAAACGCACTCAATGATATCGCTGCTGGACAGCATGCCCGTCTTCACGGCGTCGGCTCCGATGTCGGTAAGCACGGCGTCTATCTGGGCGGTGATGACGTCGGTGGGTATGTCATGGACCGCAGTAACCGCTACGGTGTTCTGGGCCGTGATGGCGGTTAGAGTCGATGCCCCGTAAACGCCAAGGGCGGCGAAGGTCTTAAGGTCGGCTTGAACCCCGGCTCCACCGCCCGAGTCCGAGCCGGCGATGGTCATGGCTTTAGGAATCTTCACTTAGGCCACTCCTCGCCCCGGTAAGCCATCTCCCAGAACTGCAGCTCGTATCGCAGCACGTCGCGGAAGATGTTCTGTAGCCGGGGCCGGTCGACTGGGCTGAGGGGGGCTTCGTCTACCGTTTGGCGCATCCAGGCGACGAAGCCGGTCATTCCTTCACTGGTGTGCAGGTCTATCCAGGTCTGGTAATAGCGATTGGCGGGTTGCTTTCCCGCTGCCGCCAGCCGCTGGGCCCAGTCCATGTAGGGCCATTCGACAGCCAGCAACGTTGCGATAACGTCGATGTAGGAGCCGGTGTAGGCGATGTGGCGCAAGTAACCGCTGTAGTGAAAGGTTGTGGGCCGGTACTCTAGTGCGGCCACGTCTTGACGAGACAGGCCCCGCTCCCGAAACGCTTCTTGGAATAATCCTTCTTCGCCACCCAGCCCCAGATGAAGAAAACCCACGATCTGGCGGGCGGCGTCGAAGTTGGGAGCTTTGGCCGTGGCCAGGCTGAGCAGGATGGCCCAGTCTTTCAAGAAGATGTAGTCCTGGTCGAAGTAGATGCGGAATCTTTCGTCGGACAGGGTGTTGTCTCCCAACTCCGTTACGAAGGGGTGAGTGGCGACTTGCTCCCAGATCGAGGCAACGCCTTCCTTAAGTTCGTCGCTTAGTCCCATTTAGGTGTGGGCCTGCATACAGGTAATCAGACCGGGCCGCTAACGGTCCGGGTTTTCCTGAGTGTAGGTGGGACGGTCAAGCGGGTCGTCTGACATCGTATCAGCCAGGAAACCGATGGCGATGGCGGGCAGGGTTTCGATGTGGAGACCGGTTCCCACGCCCATCTCCAAGGATATCTTGGCCACCGCTTCGTTGTCGTCCGCATCAACCATCAATACGTAGTCGTAGCGTCCCAGAACGGCGTAGGTGCTCAATATCTTAGCGCCTTCGATGTTAACGTTTCTAGTGCAGTTCACAAGTAAGTCCGGATCGTCGTAGAGCATATTTCGACCGCCGGTAGATAGGGTCCCAAGCAGGAAATACAACGACATTCCAGGCTCCTTGATAATTTGATCGGGATTACGGTCTTAAGCTGGCTGGGTCGAGAGGAGTATATCACTCCAGTGAGCCTACGCCTAAGACCGCGGGGCTCTAAGTTCCGGCTCCGGACAGGTTACTGCCCGGCGGCCACGAAGCTGTTGTCGAAGGCGGCGTTAACGTCTCCACCCCCGCTGAGGAGACCGGCCTCTTCCAGCCAGGCCGCAAACTCTATCCAGCGTGCCTCGTCCTGCCAGCCGAAGACTCCCTGATCCGTGCCCCACAGCGGGGCCAGCATGTCCACGCCGGGACTCTCTATGGCCAGATCAACTTCGGGTCTGACGCGCTTCAGCAACTCAACCGCGCCTTGGGGGTCGTCGATGGCGTCTTGATAACCCCGAGTAACGGCTCGGACGAAACGCCGCACCATCTCCGGGTTCTCCTTGATTTTCTCCTCGTTAGTCACCAGCACTAGTTCATAGAAGTCGGGGACACCATGCTGCTCCATGCGCATGATGTTTACGGGGAAGCCTTGGTTAATGGCGGAGATGGACTCGTGTACCCAATACGCACCGACGATGGCGTCGACCTTACCGCCGATCAATGCGGGCACCAGGTCGAAACCCACGTTGACCAGTTCCACGTCGCTCAATGACAGTCCCTGGCTCTTCAGCATGGTATCCAGCAGCGGTTCATTGTCGGGGATCCCCGGCCATCCTATCGTCTTTCCAGCCAGGTCTTTGGGCTCGACAATGCCAGAGTCCTTCAAGGTCATGACTGAATTGAGGGGATGCTGCACCAGGGCTGCGATGGACACCACCGGCACGCCCTCTTGACGGGCAATCAACACGCCGGTCTGGTAGTTGATGCCGAAGTCGTCCCTTCCGGTGGCCACGGTTTGCAAAATAGTGGCTGGATCGGCGGGAGGGTGGATGTCCACGTCCAGCCCCTCGGCGGCGAAGTAACCCTTGTCCTTGGCGATGAACAGACCGGCGTGGTTGGACCATGGGAACCAGTCCAAGACCACTGACACTGGAGGGAAGGAAGTTACCTTGGCCTCGATCTGAGGCGCCGGTGCCTCCGAACTGCTTCCGCAAGCCGCCAAGAACGGCAGAATACCCAATGCCACCACCAAAGCTACGAAGAACCTATTCATTACACCAATACTCCTT
>CAXEOX010000051.1:0-19831 GCA_963997925.1 uncultured bacterium | reverse complement strand
TGCCTCATCAGGGGATCCCTCTCCCTCATCGAGAGGGGCCGTGGGTGAGGGCACCCTCCCGCCGGTCCAACAGAAACTGCCGGAAAGCTATCTGGGCCGGCGCCAGGTATCTGTCCTTGGCGTAGATCACGGTCAGAGGGCGGCGGCAGTCCCATCCGGAAACGTCAAGGACGGACAGCATTCCGGCTTTGACTTCAGCTTCGACACCCAAACGGGAAATGACTCCGCCGCCGCCCGACGCCGCCTGTTTTACGGCTTGGTTGCTGCCCAGTTCTAAGGCGATGGATGGTGAGAATCCCAGAGACTCGAACTCCCGCTCGGCGGTGCGCCGGGTGGCCGAACCTTGCTCCCTGACGATGATACCTTCTTCCGCCACGTCTTTAAGGCTGATGCGTCCGGCTTGCGCCAAAGGATGTGAGGGAGAGGCTACAAGGACGATTTCGTCCTCCACGTACACAATCATCTCCAGATCGCGAGAGTGTTCTTGGGGAAGGTCTCCCACCATGCCCAGGTCCATCTCCCCCGATAGGATGCGCTGGATGATGGATGTGGTGTTGGCGATGACTAGCTCCAACCGGATGCCGGGGTATACCTGCCGGAACTGTCCCACCGCCAACGGTAGAACATACTCGCCGGGTGTGGTGCTGGCTCCCAATGTCAAGTGACCCGAGTTGAGGCCTTTCGTCTCTTCCATAGTCTCGATCAACCGGTCGGATAGGGCGAATATCTGTTGGGAGTAGGAAAACACCGTTTCCCCGACTTCCGTGAGGAGCAGACCCCTGGAACGCCGGTGAAATAGGGTGACGCCCAGAGGTTTTTCCAGTTCCTGTACCTGGATGGACACCGCCGGTTGTGTGATGTCCAAGGATTGGGCGGCCTTGGAGAAGCTGTGGTGGTTCGCCACGGCGTGAAATATGTAGAGTTGATGGAGGTTTAGCGGGCCCCGGTAGGCCCCGCCGTGGGATGGTGAGGCCGGGTCTCGGTGGGCGCCGGTCAAAGTATTTACTCGGACTCTGTCAGGTGTTCCAGGCCCAGTAACCGGGTCAGGTTGCGGGTAGTGACTTGGGCCACCTCTTCCACCGTGATTCCCTTCAACTCCGCCAATTGCTGGGCCACTGGCAGCACGTGGCGAGGCTCGGTCCAGTTGTGGCGGTACTTCTTGAATGGTTGGGGAGCTGCGTCGGTCTCAAGGACGATGTTGTCCATAGGGATAATCTTCGCCACCTCCTGCAACTCGGGCAGCCGCAGTAGAGGACGCGCCAAGGATATGAAGAATCCGCAGTCGATGGCTTCCCGTGCCGTGGCCTCATCGGCCTGGAAGTAGTGCATGATGCCGCCAACTTCTTCGGCGTGCTCTTCTCTAAGGGTCTGGAAGATCTCTGGATGGGATTCCCGGGAATGGAAGATAATCGGCAGCTTGAGGCTGCGGGCCAGGCGTATGTGCTCCCGAAACACCTGGTACTGAATCTCGTGGTCCGGAGACTCGGGCAGGAAGTCCAACCCAACCTCGCTGATGCACACGACCTTGGGGTTGTTTTCCGCCAGCGATTTCAGCTCTTCGTATGTGGCTTCATCGACAATCTTCTCGGCGTGCATGGGATGGATCCCGACGCCGGCGTACAACATGTCGTACTGTTCCGACATCTGTATGCACTCTTTGGTGGACGCGATAGTCGTACCGGCGCACACCGCGAACTCCACATCAACTTCCCTGGCCCGCTCTAGAATCTCTGGAATCTCTTTAGGTGGGTAGTGGTCCAGATGGGTATGGCAGTCGCCTAGAACCAGCTTATTCGCCATTCCTATCGCCCCGCGCATCCGTATTTAGCGGCTCTGTCATGTCTCGCCGCCGTAACACTATACCATCAGCCAGTTGAGCGTTTTTATACCTGCAACGATTATCAAGAAATAGTGTGGGAGTAGGTGGGTCAATGGTGTCAGCCGCTTGTCCGGAAAACCGCCCATTCCTTGGACGAACATCGCCGAAAATCGTTGACACCAGGCTCAAATCGGTGCTAGAATAATTGTTGACCTATTTAGTCAACAATGTTAACATCGTCCGGGTTCAGCCGCCGGATGTATAGGCGTTTCCCCATACCTACTTTCGAGGATTCTCGGAGGAACATTTAATGACCTCACCCAGGGTGATTTCCCGGACCGGCGCCACGTCCGAGGAGTTGGACACAGATTACAAGTGGGGCTTTACAATCGACATCGATTCGGACTTGGCCCCCAGGGGGTTAAGCGAGGATATCGTACGGTTGATTTCCGCCAAAAAGAGTGAGCCTGAGTGGATGCTGGAATGGCGTTTGAAGGCTTACCGCCACTGGCTCAAGCTGAATCAGGCCGAGCCCAAGTGGGCGAACATTCACCACCCTGAGATTGACTTCAACGACATCTATTACTACGCTGCGCCGAAATCAAAGGATGACGCCCCCAAGAGCTTGGACGACGTAGACCCCGAGATTCTAGAAGCTTTCGAAAAGCTGGGTATACCCTTGGCGGAGCGTGAGAGACTGGCTGGTGTGGCCGTCGATGCAGTGCTGGACAGTGTGTCGGTGGCGACGACCTACCAGGAAAGCCTGGAAAAAGCCGGCGTGATTTTCTGCTCCATGAGCGAAGCCATAAAGAACCATCCTGAACTGGTCAAGAAGTATCTGGGCTCGGTGGTTCCCTACGGTGATAATTTTTACGCCACCCTCAACTCCGCCGTCTTCAGCGACGGTTCTTTTGCCTACATACCCAAGGGTGTTCGCTGCCCCATGGAGTTGATGACCTACTTCCGCATCAATCAGGCCGACTCGGGCCAGTTTGAGCGGACACTTATAATCGCCGAAGAAGGTGCTTACGTAAGTTACCTTGAAGGCTGCACCGCCCCCGCCCGGAAGACCCACCAACTACATGCGGCAGTGGTGGAGTTGGTGGCCTTGGACGACGCTGAGATTAAGTACTCCACTCTCCAGAACTGGTTCCCCGGAGACAAGGAAGGAAAGGGTGGCGTTTACAACTTCGTGACCAAGCGGGGCAAGGCCCAAGGGAAGAACTCCAAGATATCTTGGACCCAAGTGGAAACCGGCTCGGCCATCACCTGGAAGTATCCCAGCGTGATTCTTCAGGGTGACAACTCGGTCGGCGAGTTCTACTCGGTGGCCTTAGTGAACAATTACCAGCAGGCCGACACCGGCACCAAGATGATTCATATCGGCAAGAACACCAAGAGCACGATCGTAGCCAAAGGCATATCGGCGGGTCATGGCAGTGCGACTTATCGCGGCTTGGTCAAGATTATGCCGTCGGCCGACGGCGCTCGTAACTTTACCCAGTGCGACTCTCTGTTGGTCGGCGACCAGTGCGGCGCCCATACCGTGCCCTACATCGAAGTACGGAACCCCACGGCCCAGATGGAGCACGAGGCGTCCACATCCAAAGTCAGCGACGAACAGGTCTTCTACTGCCAGCAACGCGGTATCTCGATGGAAGACGCCCATTACATGATAATCAACGGCTTCTGCCGGGGAATCTTCCAAGAGTTGCCCTTTGAGTTCGCCATGGAGGCCTCCCAGTTGCTCAAAGTGAGCCTGGAAGGAGCCGTAGGCTAGATGACTCAATCTGCGGGATCCAGCGGACAGACCCTTCTGGAAGTCCGAGGCCTCTCCGCCTCGGTTGGCGGGCTGGAGATACTCAAAGGGGTGGACCTTACGGTCAAAACCGGTGAAGTCCACGCCATCATGGGCCCGAACGGGTCAGGCAAAAGCACCTTCGCCAACGTTCTGGCTGGCAAACCCGATTACGAGATAACCGGTGGACAAGCTCTGTTCCAGGGACAAGACCTACTTGCCATGGAACCGGAGATCCGGTCCCGGCTAGGGGTTTTCCTGGCCTTCCAGTACCCCTTGGAGCTTCCCGGTGTCCGGGCATGGCAGTTTCTCAAGGCGGCCGTTGACGCCCAGAGAGTGCATGCCGGAGAAGAAGAACTGAGCGCCCGGGCCTTCGACCGTATGCTCAAGGAAAAAGTCGAAATGGTAGAGATCGACCCTGAACTGGTGAAAAGGGCGGTCAACGAAGGATTCTCAGGCGGCGAGAAGAAGCGAAACGAAATCTTGCAGATGGCTGTTCTTCAACCCAAATTGGCCATCTTGGACGAAACAGACTCCGGATTGGACATCGACGCCCTGCGCATCGTGTCCGACGGCGTCAACAAGCTGCGTAGCGAGTCCAACGCCGTTGTTCTGGTGACTCACTACCAGCGCATCCTCAACTACATCGCTCCCGACCAGGTCCACGTTCTGATGGACGGACGCATCGTCCGCTCCGGAGGCCCCGAACTCGCCCACGAGTTGGAAGAACGGGGTTACGACTGGATCAAGGAAGCCGTCGATGCCGGGGTTTAACCGCCTCCATCCGGCGTATTAATCATGACTCAAGCACCGGCGAAACTGGGAACATACCGGACTGGCTTCGAGGCACTGCGTCAAGAAGCTGAGGCCACCGACCCGCAGTGGCTCCGTGACCTGCGGCAAGTGGCTTGGTCCCGCTTCAACAAGTTGGGATTCCCCACCGCCCGCCGTGGCAACGAGAAGTGGAAATACACCAACGTCCGGCCCCTGGCTGCAGCCAATTTTGAGAACCCTCCTGCCGCCGGTGTGCCAGAGAATATCACCGTGGGTGACCTGCGCCATACTGCCCCTTGGAACGATAGCTGGACCAATCTGGTTTTCCTGGATGGACACTTTGCCCGGCATCTTTCCAGTGACACTAATACCGCATCCCAGATTGGGATAACCAGCCTGACCGATGCCATCGCATCGGAGAATCCTGTTCTCCAAAGCCAATTGGCCAAGCATGCCACTGTGGACGATGACGGATTCACTGCTCTGAACACTGCCTTCTTGCAGGACGGGGCGCTCATCGATGTCCCGGCTGGTCATATCGCCTCTGACCCCGTCCACTTGATTTTTGTCACCACCGGCCAGCAAGACCATGCCGCGTCCTACCCACGAACGTTGTTGATCGCAGGAGCTAACTCCCGGGTAACTGTTCTGGAAAGTTACGTTAGCCTTGCCGAGTCGTCCTACTTCACCAACGCCGTGACGGAGTTCGTGCTGGAAGACGGGTCCCAGGTTGAGCATTACAGGTTGCTTCTAGAGAACGCCGACGCCTTTCACGTCGGCACCATGCGGGTGCAACAGGGTAAGGACAGTTCTATCTCGTCAGCTTCCTTCGCCAGAGGCGCTGCAATGGCCAGGCAGGACGTTCAAGTGACGTTGGATGCTCCAGGCGCGTCCTGTTCCCTTAATGGCCTTTACATGACCGCGGGCGAGCAGCACATCGACAATCTAATCAACATCGACCACGCCCAGCCTCACACCAAGAGCCGTTTGTTCTACAAAGGCATCTTGGACGGCAAGTCCAAAGCGGTTTTCGGCGGCACCGTATTGGTCCGCAAAGACGCTCAGAAAACCGATGCGCAGCAAACCGACAAGAATCTGCTTCTGTCCCGCGAGGCTGAAGTAGATAGCAAACCAAGTTTGTTGATCTACGCCGACGATGTACAGTGTTCCCACGGAGCCACGGCGGGACACATCGACAAAGAAACCCTGTTCTACATGCAGAGCCGTGGCTTGGACCGAGAGACCGCCAGCCGCATCTTGATCCACGCCTTCGCCAGCCAGATCATCGACACGGTGGAACTAGAGCCGTTGCGAGACTATCTGGACGACCTGTTCCTTACGGCGATGCCAACCGCCAGTCTTGAATTCGGGGACCGAAAATGACATCCAACGCCCACAGCTTCGACGTGGCGCGGATCCGGGAAGATTTCCCGGTCCTTCACCAGATGGTCAACGGCAAACCCCTGGTCTACTTGGACAACGCCGCAACTACCCAGAAACCCCAGGCGGTCATTGACGCTTTGGTCCGGTACTACAGCGCGGATAACTCCAACGTCCATCGGGGTGTGCATACCCTCAGCCAGCGGGCCACCGAGGACTACGACTCTGGTAGGAGCAAGGCGAGGCAGTTTCTCAACGCGGCCTCCGACGAAGAGATTATCTTCGTGAAGGGCACCACCGACGGCATCAACCTTGTAGCCCACAGCTATGCGCGACAGCACTTGGGAGAAGGAGATGAGATTATCATCTCCACCATGGAGCACCACTCCAACATCATTCCTTGGCAGGTTCTTTGCCAGGAAAAGGGGGCTCACCTGCGCGTCATCCCTATCAGCGACGCCGGCGAGCTGTTGATGGACGAGTATGAAAGCCTGTTGTCCTCTCGGACCAAACTGGTAGCCATCACCCACGTTTCCAACGTGTTGGGCACTGTAAATCCCATAAAGCAAATCGTCGAAATGGCCCATAGCCAGGGAGTTCCGGTGCTCGTTGACGGAGCACAGGCGACGCCCCACATGCCTGTTGACGTGCAGAAGCTGGGATGCGACTTCTATGTTTTCTCCGGCCACAAGATATATGGTCCCACGGGCATTGGTGTCTTGTACGGCAAGGCCGAGCTTTTGGAAGCCATGCCGCCATACCAACTTGGTAGCGACATGATTAAGTCAGTCACATTTGAGCGGACGGTATACAACGACTTGCCCTATAAATTCGAGGCTGGAACGCCTAATATCGCTGGAGTCATCGGTATGGGCGCAGCGATCGATTACCTGACCGAAATCGGGATGGACCGTATCGACAACTATGAGCACGGACTGTTGGAGTACGGTACGGAGTGTCTTTCCGGAATCGACGGAGTTAAGATTGTCGGTAACGCTCCAGGGAAAGCCAGCGTACTCTCATTCGTTATGGACTGCGCCCACCCTCATGATATTGGCACCATTCTGGACACCGAGGGCGTTGCGATACGCACCGGTCACCACTGCGCCCAACCCCTTATGAACCGATATGGCGTTCCGGCGACGGCTAGGGCCTCCCTGTCCTTCTACAACACAAGGGATGAGGTTGATTTGTTGGTTAAAGCTATAGACCGGGTCATTGAGGTATTTAGCTGATGCCCGGCCTGAACGACCTTTACCAGGAAATCCTCTTGGAGCACAACAGCAAACCCCGGAACTTCCGCAAAGTCGATGACGCCAACCGGTCCGCCGACGGCTACAATCCCCTGTGCGGCGATCAGATTCAGCTATATCTCAAAGTGGAAGACGATACCATCGTCGACGTTGGCTTCCAGGGCACAGGATGCGCCATATCCCGCGCCTCAGCGTCGATGCTTACCCAGAGCGTCAAGGGTCAGAGCGTGGAGCGTGCCCAAGAGATTTTCGATGCATTTCACAGCATGCTGACCGAACCGGAAGTCGAGGTGGATTACGACACTCTCGACGACCTGGAATGCCTATCCGGCGTGTCTGAGTTCCCCACCCGCATCAAGTGCGCCGTGCTGGCCTGGCACACCCTCCTAGCCGCCCTGAACGGACAGTCCGAGGGCATCACCACCGAGTAATCCCTCGCGCCCAACCGTCATTCCCGCGTAAGCGGGAATCCAGCAGACACGGTTGCGAGAAGCGCACTGCCTGGAATCGGGACCTCCCTGGATTCCGGCCTACGCCGCAATGACGAAAGCCAATCTGATTGATTCCTCTAAAGACCCCTCAACCTCCCGTCCACCCGCTTGTATGGTAAGCTTGAGGCGATAGCCATGCCCAACTTACCTGACCTCCCCCTACAAGGCCTTTACGGCGACCTGATACTCGATCATTACCGCAGTCCGCGCCATCGCACGCCGGTTTCCCATGCCGATGTGGAGGCCGAGGAGTTCAATCCTTTCTGCGGTGACCGGGTAACGCTGCAGTTCAGATTGGACGGCCAAGGCCGCGTCGTAGAGGCCAGCGCCCAGTCGGAAGGTTGTTCGATAATCCAAGCCTCCGCGTCGATGCTGGCGGACATTGCCTTGGGGATGTCTGTAGCGGAACTAGAAAGCCTGGACGAACGTTTCCGCGCCATGATGAAGAACGGATTGTCAGCGGAGGAAGGGGACCACCAGTTGGGAGACCTGCATTCGTTGCAAGTCGTGCGTCAGTTCCCGGTGCGTATCAAGTGCGCGCTTTTGCCTTGGACGGCTCTAGCAGAGGGAATCAAGGGATTCCGGTCCAAGAGCTGATAAGACTAGCTACTTGAGGGTGTTCGGAGACTACCGGTCCAACCAAACCCTGGACCAGTAGTTGTATTCGGAAAGAGCCGTATTTGGGTAGAACCCTTTGACGCCGGGGTCGAACACCCACTTTGAAGCACCGGTGACCGGGCTGAACAGATAAGCCTGGTCGAGAACGTGGCTCTGTATGTTTCGAAGCTGAGTTCGCCGTCGCATTGGGTCAAACTCCACTGCCTGCCTCTCTATCATCGTGTCCAGTTCGGCGTCTTGATGTCCTGAGATGTTCCAGCGTCCGTGGCTGTGAAGCAAGGCCAGCAAGAAGCTGTTGGTTGTTGACGTCGGGGGCAGCACGCCCAGCGCGACCTGGTAGTCCTTATGCTCGCCGGACACCGCTTCCTGGAACCGGGCCGGATCCAGCCTCCGAATCTTGGGATTGAAACCCACCGCTATGAGATCGCTGGCGACCCGTTTCTCCAACTCCAGATAGACTTCTCCGAACCTCTCGGTCCGCACCGTCAGTTCAATGTCCACCGGCTGCCGGTTTCCCCAGGCGGCGACTAGCTTCCGTGCGGAGGTGGGGTCGGCGAAATATTCTCTTCGGATGTCATCACGGTCCAGCAGCCAATCGGGGCTCTGCACGGGAATTCCGACGCTGGCGTATCCTTGACCGGCAAATATGGTATCTGTGTAGTCCCAGGGGTCCATCGCCTTGAAGATGGCCTGACGCACTTCCAGGCTGCTTAACGGCGCTGCTTGGACGTTCAGCGACAGCATGACGCCCGTGCCTGACTGGCGGGATAGAACAGACTTAAAAACCTTCCCGCTGTCTTGCAAGGCCGGCCACTGGCTGGGAGGCGCTTGAGCCACGTCAACCTGACCGGCCAAGAAGGCGGCCAAACGTTCGTCGCTGCCCGAGCGGTCCAACTCCGACTGTTTTATCACCTGAATAACCAACTGGTCGAGGAACGGCAGACTCTCCTGTGCATCGGCAGGGTTCCGGACGAACGACATGGGCATGCCTTCGCCGGTCTCCTCCCAAACCCAAGGTCCGGTGCCCACCACGGGACTGGTCTTCAAGTCGCCGAATTCCTCGACGACTTCGTGGGCCACAATCTTGCTGTGGCCGTCGGCTAGAGCCATCAATACGTCGGCGTCCGGAGACGCCATTTCGATGCGCAGTGTCTCGTCATCCAACGCCTTTATGCGGCGTACGGCGGAAAGCAGCCCGGCGTTAGGCCAACCTGGGGTCTGCATGCGTTCGTAGCTAAATGCCAGGTCCTCAGCCACCAAAAGGCGGCCATTTACCGGCGCTATGTTGTGCCAGCGCACGTCGGGCCGCAGTCGAAACTCGAAGGCTAGATCTGGGGTCATCTCCCAGCTTTCGCAAAGGTCGCATTCCAGGCGGAGACTGGGCTGGTCGTATTCCGGGCCTACGCGCAGTCGGAGCAGGCGGCTATAAGCCAGCCCTGGGCCCATGGATGTGACCATTTCCTGCACGGTTTGGTGGACGTCTCGATGTGGGATGCCAGCGAAACCGGCAACCTGTAGTGACCCGCCGTACTGTCCCCGGGGCGCGGGAGAAACAACCGGAGTCGCCTTCGGCACCGTAGCTTTGATTACCGGGAGCGGAGCCTGGGTGGCGGTTGGCATGGGCAGAGTCGTGGCGGTTGGGACCGAGGTGGGGAGGACGGCGGGAACGGATGTCGGGGAGGTTGCTTCCACTGCCGGAATAACGGCGGCTTCGGACGTTGCCGTGGAAACCGGGGTGGCGTCCGATGGCGAGGCAGCGCCGGAACAGGCAACCGCCATTATGACGATTCCCGGGACTGCCAGCTTGCCGAAAATTTTCAGATACCTCATTCAGCCACTCCTGCCTCTTCCGCGATGGCCGACAGTCGATGAGGGCAACTGTCAGTCGTTGATGTCGCAGATCCCAGACGGTCCGAATCACCATTCAGTCACTACGGAAGGGATTACACTGCGTGCGCCAATGGCTCAAGTAACCGCCGGATCAATAAATTATAAGATGCAGGGGTGGTCTAGTTCAGCAATATGGCGTACACGATACGAGCAAAATGCGGGGGTGGCGGCCTCTCCCTTGGTCAGCCGCTCATGCCGCCGGTACGGGCCAAGCCTTTCAAGTAAGCGAGGTGGCCTTGATGCTGGTATACCTCGCCAATCACCTGCCGGAAGATAGCGCCCACCGACATTTCGGGACGCGCTTCCCTGGGCACCACGTCGAAGTCATCAGGTCCTAGCCCTTTTAGATAAGCCAAAGTGGCGGCCCGGATCGAATCGCCGTAGCGAATCAACTCCGTTAGGTCCAACGCAGGAAAGCTGTCCACCTGTTCTTGGGTGTGGCCGAAACCGTTGTCCCGAGTGGGCAATCCAAACTTCTCGTTCCAACCTTCGCTCTCCCATATCTCCGGTTGGCGCTGGATGAAGAACTGGAACCACATGTCTTCGACCCGAAGCATGTGCCACAAAATCCAACCCATCGGATTAGCCTCGTGTCCGGGTCTCCACGCCAACTCTTCCGGGGTAAGGTCTTGCACCGCATCCATCAGGAACTCGTGCTCTTTAGCGAAAGCGTCCTCGATAAACTCGTTAAGAGTCATAGCGTTTCTCCTTGCTGGGTGATCCTTGACCCGTACTGTACCAGCCTCGTGTCCGGCTGCACATACCTGTTCGCTAAGATTCCCGTGCCACGTCAAAGCGCCTGTGCTAAACTGCGTTTCAAGCCTAAGCTGTATGACGGTTAGGCGCAGAATCAAGGAGCAAAACCATGGCCGGAACATTAATCACCGATGAAGTCATGGCCCTGATCGGCCAAGAGACTACGCCGGAACGAAACCGCTTTCCCATCAGTGACGAGATGGCCTGGGACGTGGCCGACGCTATTCAAGACCCCAATCCCCTCTACACCGACCCGGAGAAGGCGCAGAAAAGCCGGTTCGGTGGTCTGATGTGTCCCCCCTTGGCGACTTGGAAGGACATCGCTCCGCCCATCGGGTACTTCGGCGCGGGCCAGGAGTCCCATTTCCAGGTTCCCCTCCCATTTAACAGCTATGGGCTCAACGGCGGTATCGACTGGCAGCTCCTCCGTCCGGCCTATGTGGGCAGTTGGATCACTCGTGCGTCGCGCATTCTGGACATATATGAGAAGCCGGGCCGTTCCGGTCCCTTGGTGTTTGTGGTGCGGCAGGAGACCCAGACTAATCAGGATGGCCAAGTGGTTAATCAGGCCAAGCACGTAAGTATCCACCGGGGTCTACCCGCTGGCGAAGACCCCCTAGAAATCGCCAACGTTAGCGATAATCTTGAAACCGTCAACGTATCTCCGCCGGACCCCGGAGTCGTGATTCCCAAACCCCCGAAAGAACTTGAGACTCAAAGATACTTTGAAGACATAACCGTGGGAGAGGCCCTGACGCCCGTGGTCAAAGGTCCAATCACCACTACCCATCTGGTTCGCTGGGCGGCGGCTAACGGCAACTACGCGCGCATCCACTGGGACCTGCCCTTCGCCCAACTGCGCCAGGGACTGGCCAACGTGGTGGTCAACGGCTCGTTGAAGAACCAGTACTTGGGCCAGTTGTTGACCGACTTCGCCGGTGTTGAAGGATGGTTCAAGCGCTTCTATGTCCAGCATCGTGGCATGGACTACCCTGGCGACGTTCTAACGGCTTCCGGTGCGGTTACCGGCAAACGGGAAGACAGTGGATACGGCTACGTGGATTGTACGGTAGTCTTGGAAAACAGCCGAGGTGAACAGACAGCGGCGGGTCAGGCCACCGTGATACTTCCTAAACGAGGTCAGTCCTTGCCCTTGGTCTGGGAAGTAGAAGAATGACCCCCTTAGGTCTTTTGGACGGCATCCGCGTCTTGGACTTGGGAACCGAAGTATCCGGCCCGTTCTGCTCCAAGCTTCTGGCCGACTACGGAGCCGACGTCATCAAAGTCGAGTTGCCCGGCGTGGGTGACTCCTCCCGGCGCACCGGCCCCTTCGCCGGTGACGACCCGAACCCGGAAAAGAGCATCCCTTTCCTCTACATCAACACCAACAAACGGGGCGTAACCCTGGACACCCGCAGTTCCTCGGGAAGAGGATTGCTCGAGGCTCTCCTGCAAACTGCCGACGTTTTGGTCGAGAACGTCCCACCGGCTCAAGCGGACGAGTTGGGGCTGGACTACGCCGGGTTGACCCGGAAAAACCGCGGATTGGTAGTTACATCCATCACCGCCTTCGGTCAAAGCGGGCCCTACCGCGATTATTCTGCCACCGACCTAGTTAACTGCGCGTTCAGTGGCCTTATGTACCACACCGGTGACTCGGACCGGGAACCACTGCACAACTCCCTCAACCAGTCTCTCTACGTTGCTGGCGCCAACGCTGCCGTGGCTACATCGGCGGCCCTGTTCCACCGGATGGCCACCGGGCGGGGGCAGCACGTGGACGTAGCGGCTGTGGAGTGTTTGGCAGCCCACTTGGTGCAGCCTATCCCCTACTACACCTACATGGGCGCTATAAAAGGCCGCCGCCCAGTCCGAGGGTCCGGTTTCGAAGAGTTGATGCCTGCCCGGGACGGTTACGTGATTCCTTCAGTCCAAGGCTCCCAACCCTGGGCGACGATCGCCGGCCTCATCGGTCTGGAAGAGCTTCAAGACCCCCGGTTCGCCACCGGCTCCGGCCGCATCGAGTATGGCGAAGAGGTGAAACAGTTGCTCATTCAGGGCCTTGCGGAATGGGACCGTAAACCCCTATTCGTAGCGTCGGGTGAAAGACGGTTGGTCTTCGGTATGGCCCAGGACGCTGGAGACCTCTTCGATTGTCAGCAACTGCGGGAGCGGGATTTCTTCGTCGAAGTTGACCACCCGGTAGCGGGCCGCGCCGAATATCCGGGTATGGGCCCCAAGCTGTCCGGAGGAGTCTACGAGATTCGCCGGCCTGCGCCGTTGTTGGGCCAGCACAACACCGAGGTCTACCGGGACGAGTTGGGCTATTCCGCCCAAGACTTGGTGATTCTCAGGGCGTCGGGAGTGATTTGATGCAGAAGATGTCCCTACATGAAGCCATGTACACCCAGCGGGCGATCCGCAATTTCACCTCAGACCCGGTGTCTGACGAAGTCGTTACCACTATTCTGGACGCGGCGGTGCGAGCTCCCAGTGGAGGCAACACCCAGCGTTGGAGCTTTCTGGTCATTCGGGACCGGGAGACCAAGAAGCGATTCGGCGAGTGGTACTTGGACGCATGGACCGGTCTGGTGGCGGACATGAACCTGCAACAGACCTCGGCCCAGCCCTACCGGCCCAGCATGTTGACCCAGAGCATGGAAGACATTCCCGTGTTGATATTGGCTTGCCTGGATAGTCCCACGCCTCCCCACGGTCCCAATTCCCTAACCCCAGGTTCGTCTATCTATCCCGCCGTGCAGAACATCATATTTGCGGCTAGGGCACTGGGGCTGGGCACGGTGTTGACCACCCTGCATACCAAGCTTGAGGATGAAGTCAAAGCTTTACTGGGGATTCCCGATACTGTCTCAACTGCGGCGTTGATTCCCCTGGGATATCCGGCCCAAGGAGAACGCTTCGGTGGTGGCAGGCGCAAGCCCTCTGCCGAGGTCACTTTCCACGAGCGCTGGGGCCAAAGCGCGTCGAGCTAGATAGCTCGTTCAACCAACTATCGTTTGCCCCGGTTTCCCATATATAGTCAAGGAGCGATAAGATGACCGACCTGCCCCTCAGCGGGATCCGCGTGGTGGACTTGAGCCGCGTTTTCGCCATGCCTTATGCCGGGGCTTACCTGGCCGACCTAGGGGCCGAAGTTATAAAAGTAGATTGCTGCCAAGCCCAGTTCGTCGACACGACCCGCACCTTGAACGGTCCATATCCGGACAACGACCCCGGAGAGTTGTATTGGGAGCGGGCTGGTACCTTCCAGACCCTGAACCGGGGCAAACGCAGCGTCACGCTGGATCTGCGCTCCGAATCCGCCATCGACATCCTGAAACGCCTTGTCAGCGTCAGCGATATCGTCCTGGAAAACTTTACCCCCCGGGTGATGAGTCGTTTCGGCCTGGACTACGCCAACCTCAGAGCCGTTAAACCGGACCTGATAATGGTCTCCAACACCGGCTACGGACACTCCGGACCCTACAGCAACTTTGGGGCTATGGCGACTGCTCTGGAGCCGACCCACGGCACCGGTGCGTTCATGGGCTATTTGGACCCGGGTCCCGACGGCTTGCTTGCCGACGGTGGGGTACCCAACAAGATGGGTAATTCGTACACTGATTTCTTGGCCAGTTGGACCGCTCAATTGGCGGTGTTAGCTTCGCTGATTCATCGGACACGCACTGGAAGAGGCATGTGGATCGATCTGGCCATGTATCAGGTGGGGGCGTCGTTTATCGGAGAAGGAATCTTGGACTTCGCTTTTAACGGACGCCGGACCCGCCGGATGGGCAATCGGCACCAAACTTTGTCCCCTCACGGCTGCTATCCCTGTTCCGGTGAGGATGAGTGGGTGACCATCGCAGTACGCCACGATCGGGACTGGCAGTCCTTCTGCGAGGCGTTGGGCCAACCCTCTCTGGCAGGCGACCTCCGATTCGCCCAACCCACGGTCCGTCACGGTAACCAGGACGAATTAGACCGGATAATATCCGATTGGACATCCACCCAAAGCCAATATCAAGTGATGGAGGCTCTGCAATCCGTCGGCGTTCCCGCTGGACCGGTGCTGAACGCCAAGGCGCTGCTAGCCGACCCGCAATTCCGTGCCAGGGGATTCTTCCAGACGGCGGACCACCCGGCCGAGACCGGGTTGGGACGACAGGAGTACGTGGGCCGTGGCTGGAGCCTATCTGAAGCTCCCATAGATTCCGCTAGGCCGGCGCCCATGCTGGGAGAAGCCAATCCCTACGTCCTAAGCCGAATCCTTGGCCTGACGGATGAAGAGATTCAAACATTGAGAGAAGCTGGAACTGTTGGTGAGACTTTGGAAGGTGCGCAAGTGCCGTCAGTCGTAACCCTAGACCGCCAACTTGAACTGGGTTGGATATCCGGCTACGACGCTGTTTCTCAGAAGCATCTGGCAAACGGTCAAGGCGGTTAACTACCCTGCCGGGTTTGGCCGCTCCCATGCTTGACACTTTTTGAATGCCCGACATATAATGTGGTCCAGACCCCCGATTTTTCCTCGGTAGTTTATTGTATTTCACCTTTCATGAGCCACCGAACTCCGTGTTCGTTATTGTGCTAGAACCCCATATTTCGGTGCCGGACGGTTAGCATTGGTCCATGCCCGCTAAGTACATCTTCGTTACCGGTGGAGTAGTTAGTTCTATCGGCAAAGGGATCAGCGTCGCATCTATCGGACGCATCCTCAAAAGCCGCGGCCTATCCGTCTCCGTAATTAAGCTTGACCCCTACCTCAATGTGGACCCCGGTACCATGTCTCCCTACCAGCACGGCGAAGTTTTCGTTACCGTTGACGGCGGAGAGACCGACCTGGATCTGGGTCACTACGAACGATTCATTGACGTGGAACTAACCCGTTCTTCCAACCTCACTGCCGGCGAGGTATATCTGGAGCTTATCTCCAAGGAGCGCCGCGGCGATTTTCTCGGCGGAACGATTCAAGCGGTTCCCCACGTTACCAACGTCATAAAACAGAGAGTCATCAAGCTTGGCGAGGATACCAATGTTGACGTCGTGGTAGTGGAGGTTGGGGGTACCGTCGGCGACATCGAAGGCCTGCCCTTTCTTGAAGCCATCCGGCAAGTCCGGAACGATGTAGGCCGGGACAACGTATTTTACGTCCATCTGACTTTGCTTCCGTATCTCGCAGCCGCCAGGGAGTTGAAAACGAAACCGACCCAACACAGTGTGAAAGAGCTGCGGGCCATCGGCATCCAACCGGACGCCATTCTCTGCCGAAGCGACTTTGATGTGCCCGACGGCATCAGAGAGAAGATATCATCGTTCTGTGACGTGCCTACGGAGGCCGTTATACCGTTGACGACCGTGGAGAATGTTTACGAAGTGCCGCTTATTCTGGAAGACGCCGGCCTCGGCGATATCATGATGGATGCCCTTCATCTGACCGGCAAGCCTCGTGACATGGGCGACTGGGCGAGCATGGTTTCCAGGATGAAAGACTTGAGGGATACCGTATCCATCGCTCTGGTCGGTAAATATGTCGAATATCCAGACTCCTACCTTTCGGTCAGGGAAGCTCTTCGCCATGCCGGGCTGCTTCACGATCGAGCAGTGGAGATTCAGTGGGTCCACTCTGAAGATGTGGAGAAATACGGGCCTGATGCTTTGTTGGGGACTGCCAACGGCATAGTGGTGCCCGGAGGGTTCGGCCCCCGGGGCGTGGAGGGTATGGTTGAGACGGCCCGATACGCTCGAGAGCGTCAAGTTCCTTATCTCGGGTTGTGCTTAGGCATGCAGGTTATGGTTGTAGAGTGGGCGAGAAACGTTTTAGGCTTAAAAGACGCCAACTCTTCAGAGATTGATCCATCCACTCCTCATCCGGTCATCCACATCATGCCGGATCAACGTTCGGTGACCACCATGGGTGGCACGATGCGCTTGGGTAGCTATCCTTGCCGCCCGGTGGAAAATACGTTGACTATGGCGGCCTACCAAGAGAATGATGTCAGCGAGCGCCATCGGCACCGGTTTGAATTGAATAACTCATACCGTGAAGCGCTGGAGAACTCCGGTCTTATAATGAGCGGACTGTCACCCGACGGGGCGCTGGTGGAGTCGGGAGAGGTCAAAGGCCACCCATACATGCTGGGAGTGCAATTTCACCCCGAGTTTCAATCCCGTCCCAACAGACCACACCCCTTGTTCGGCGGGTTTATCGCCGCGGCCAAATTGGCATTACGAGAGGGGGAGCAGCAGCCCTTACCTTTGTAGGACACCTTTGCAGCGTACCCGGGCGGCGCCTCGTCCGGGAAACTCGGCAGGGGATTTGCTATAGTTAATCAAGGAAACGACCGCGATCGGGATGACTTTTCCACATCGGCAGAGAAACCACCTGTATCGCTCACCTAATCTTTTAACCTAATGGTGATCTCGTGAAACTGTTTTTGGATACTGCCAACATTCAGGAAATCCGGGATGGCGTCCGCATGGGAGTCATCAGCGGAGTTACCACCAATCCTTCCCTGGCTGCCAGCGAAGGGATCGGTAGCCGTGAGAACTATAAGGCGGCCGTTCAAGAGATCTCTGACATCCTTGATGGGCCGATCTCCATTGAGGTAGTCAGCTTGGACGCGGAAGGGATGGTAGCAGAGGGTAGGGACATCGCCGAATGGATCCCCAATCCTTGGGTCAAGATACCCAGCACCGCCGCCGGATTCGAGGCGATATCCATCCTATCTAACGACGGTATAAAGATTAATCAAACGTTGTGTTTCTCGTTGAACCAAGCGCTGCTCGGAGCCCAAGCCGGTTCCACCGTGGTTAGTCCGTTTGTGGGCCGCCTGGACGATATCGGCCAACAAGGGATGGATCTGATCGAAGAGATCGTGACGGTGTTCGATGTTCAACAGATCGAGACCCAGGTGCTGGCTGCCAGTATCCGGCATACCCTTCACTGTTCCTCGGCGGCTCGGGCAGGTGCTCATATCGCTACCGTTCCATATAAGGTATTGCGACAGATGGTGCAGCATCCCTTGACCGACGCGGGCGTCTCCCGTTTCCTGGCTGACTGGGAGAAAGCCGGCAATGCGTGAACAGTAAAGGCTGAGAATGATGATATTTCTTGACCGTCAGCCTTTCCTTATATATAGATGCAAGGATCTGATAACTCCGGCTGATACATCTCCTTACAACAATAGCAAAATATCTTGTTGGGCCGGACTTTGGCCCACCTCTCCGGTTCAAGTTTCCCCTCATTAAAAACTCCGGCGGAGACACCCGGCGATCTATCCCCCAGAACACAACGAGGTGATCATGACGACAACACAGCGATCGATGGAAGTAGCGGAGCTAGGTACCAAAAGCAAGGATGAACTCTTGGTTCTGGCCCCTGAAGTAGGTCTGTCAGACGGTCCGGCCCTGGACAATCTGCGTCGGGAAGATTTGCTAAGCCGTGTTCTACATGCCGCATCCGCCCAGCAATCCCTGGTGTCTTCAGGCATTCTGGATGTTATGGACGAAGGGTACGGATTTTTGCGCCAGATTTCTTCCCCCCGGGGAACCGGGGATGTCTATATCTCTCAATCGCAGATCCGGCGCTTCGGCCTCAAGACCGGCGATACGGTAACGGGACAGGTTCGTCCTCCCAAAGAAGGGGAACGCTATTTCGGGCTGGTTCGGGTAGAGAAGATCAACGGGATGGAGAGCGATCAAGTTAACTCTCGCGCTAGGACGCAATTTGAGCATCTGACGCCCATCTTCCCAGAGGTGCAGATCAAACTGGAGACGGGGGGCGAGGACCTGGCCACCCGGATGGTAGACCTATTCGCTCCCATAGGCTTGGGCCAAAGAGGCTTGATAGTCTCTCCTCCTAAAGCCGGTAAGACCACTATGCTCAAGCAGATCGCTCAAGGTGTTGCCATCAATTGTCCCAACGCCATCCTAATGGTGGTCCTCATCGGTGAACGGCCGGAGGAGGTCACCGACATGCGCCGCTCGGTGCAAGGTGACGTTTTTGCTTCCACCTTCGACGACTCGGTGGAAGACCAGTGCCGGGTGGGAGAGCTGGCACTGGAAAGGGCCAAGCGGCTGGTCGAATTCGGAAACGATGTGGTGATCCTCTTGGACAGCATCACCCGCCTGACCCGCGCGTATAACTTGGCGGTGCCCTCCAGCGGCCGAACCCTTTCTGGCGGCATCGACCCGGTGGCTCTTTATCCTCCCAAGAAATTCATCGGTGCGGCCCGTAACATCGAAGAGGGTGGAAGCTTAACCATAATCGCCAACTGCTTGATCGATACCGGTTCCCGGATGGACGAAGTGATATACGAGGAATTCAAGGGTACCGGCAACATGGAACTACACCTTGACCGGCGTTTGGCCGAGCGCCGCTATTTCCCCGCCGTCGACATCATTCGTAGCGGCACGCGGCGGGAAGAGTTGCTGTACAGCGAGGAGACCCTGAAGCAGATCTGGCTATTGCGCCGGATGGTGGGCCTAATCTCCAATGAGGGATCAACCAACGCCACCGAAAGGGTGCTGGAGCGATTGGCCAAAACCAACTCCAACGAAGAGTTCCTAGCCAACTTGAACAAAGAGGTTTAATTTCAAATTCGTGTGGGCGAGGTGGATGTTGAACTCACCAGTAAAAAGAATGCAGGTCAATCTTACATCAAAGGCAAAAACGAACATAATTACCTTAGTGGGCGCCGCATTCTTGATCGGCGTGGGCCTGGCGGCGATATTGGTTTGGACGGGGGTGCTCGAACGGCAGACAAATTCAGAACCGGTGACAGCAGCGAGGGTAACACCACCGGCCCTCGACCCCTCCACCTTCGAATGGTACGATGTCGCCTCCTGGGATTCCTCGGGCGATGATGACAGCCCTCCTTTTCAGATTGAGTCGGAATTCTGGCGGGTCATGTGGGTGGCGCCTCATGACTCGGTGGGGGACGGGAGCTTCACCGTGGCCGTGTACAACGCCGATGGCACTTATTACTTTGACCTGTACGATACCGCTGACAATAATGAAATGATTTTTGACGGACCGCTGTCGGGCACC
>CAXEOX010000050.1:0-19919 GCA_963997925.1 uncultured bacterium | reverse complement strand
GAGGTTAGCCGGCGGCTAGGCCTCTCAGTTCTTTGGCTTTGTCCGGTAGTTGATAGGTGGTCCAGGTGGCTCCGTCGTCCAAAGTTCCGAAGACTTGGCCATCTCTGGCGATGCAGTAGATGTGGCTGGGCGCCCGGGGGTCTACCGATACCGCCATCATGGTGGCGTTGGCGGTTATATCCCGGTCCACCCGCTCAAAGGTCTTGAACAGGTCCCGGCTGCGGTACAACGCCCCCTGGGAACTTCTGGCGGAAGCGCCGATGGAGACGTACATGGAGTTGGGATCGGTAGGCGATGCCCTTAGGTCCCGGGTGTAGGTGATGGGAGAGTATTGGCTGAACTCCACCGGTATCCATTCCCGGCCCCGGTCAGGACCGATGAAAGGCCCTTGACGGGTGGTGATGTATACCGTGTGGGGAGTGGCGGCACTGCACTGGACGCCATGCAGATCCAGTGTGTCTTCGCTGGGAGCCAAAGAGCCGGTAATCTCGTCCCAAGTATCGCCGCCGTCGTCGGAGCGAATAACCCCCGCAACCTCCAGGGCTGCGTACATCTCATTGGGATGGCTAGGGTCCGCCGCCAGGGCAATGACCCGAGTGGGGAATGCCATGGCGCATTCGTTAGCGCCCATGGTAGCGTTCAGCTTCTGCCAGGAATCCCCGCTGTTGACGCTGCGGTAAATCTCGCCCGGCGCGGTCCCCAGATACATCACGCTAGGGTCGCCGGGCCGGAACATGAATGTCCATACCGGAGCTCCCGACGCAGGGTAGTCGAGCCGCTCCCAATGGTCTCCGCGGTCGGTGCTGCGGTAGGGTCCGTCCTGGGTCCCGGCGTAGACGATTTCAGGGTTGTCGGGATGGATCGTTACCCCGGGAACGATGGGGTTGGCCGGCAGTCCGTTGGTCAGTTCCTCCCACTGGGAAGAGCCGGGGGACAAACGATATAGGCCGCTGGTTTCGGCCCCAACATAGACGTAGGTGTTATTTGCGGTGGTTGTCATGATTGCTGGCTCCTGCGATTTTTATTGGCCACAGAGACACGGAGTTTAATTTTTAGGGCCTCTGTGTCTCCGTGGCTTGGTTGGTCTCTTCCAGGTCGAAGCGGTATTCTTCGATAACCGGGTTGGACAACAGTTCCCGGCACATCTCATGAACTTGAGACTCTGCCAGGGACCGGTCTGGGCTATCGATATGGACCTCCAGGTATTTGCCTACCCTGACGTCCGCAGCGGTGGTAAATCCCAGGTTCCGCAAAGTGGCTAGGACGGTCAGGCCCTGAGGGTCGTTGACCGTGGGTTTAAGGGTTACGTACACCTTAGCCAGATACAAACGTTACCTGCCTTGTCACTGCTTCCCCAACATATTAACCTGCTTCCGTCAGATGACAAGTTTAACCGGTGTCCCGTTTTCAGGAACGAGATGGAGTGAGGGAACCGGGTCACTGCCGTTGACTACGAAACAAAGAGACTGGATTCGGAAACACCGTCCGCATCCAGTATTAACGATTATGTTGTTGACCGGCGCCTGGGCAAATGATTCTTTCCGGCCCCAAGGCTCCGGAGTAGGTTTCGAAGAAGGTGTTTATCCGCTCCGAGTCAACCTCTTCCATGGTGTCCATGACGCCCCACGCAGCAAGAGAGATGGTCCCGGAAGGAATCTTATCGTAGGAACGGGTAACTCCCCATATCGAGCTCAGTCCGATACCGTCCAACGCGTCCTTCAGTTGATCCACTTTCTCGTCGCTGGACAGATTGTAGCTAACCACGATGTTACCGTGTTCCAAATTGTGGACGATCTGCTCGTCGGGCAATCCTTCTTCGTAAAATCCGCAACGGGCGGGTAGCTTCCAGTGATCACCGGAAGTTGGAGGCGACGTGCTGTACTCCACCGTCTGAGTGGTGTCCACGTGGGTGTTAAGGCCCCTGGCGCCGGTGGGCATCAGTTCCTGCTGAACGCCCACCCCGTCCACGTACTCGCCGCTGCTGCTACCCGTGGGAGCGGGGCGATTAAAGGTTTGGCCACCCACGGCGAAGCCGCCAATGACCAGCACCGCGATGATAGCCGACGCTGCTACGTAGAATTTGTTGGCTTTCTTTCTTTGAGGTCTGGCGATGGGAACATACGATGCCGCCCTTTGGCCCCGGCTTACCGGGCCTCCACGACGACGGCGATTTTTAGATTCGGGCACTGGATTGACCTCCGTTGATGTGGTCTATAGCGAGTCGGCTACAGCGACTCGCCGGTGAGAAGGCGGTACGCTTCAAGGTACCGCTCCGCAGTCTTGGCTACGATGTCGTCGGGCAATTCCGGAGCCGGTGGATTCCGGTCCCAGCCCTGATCCGTCAGATAATCACGGACGAACTGCTTGTCGAAACTGGGTTGGGCCTGGCCCGGCGCATAACCGTCCATGTCCCAAAACCTGCTGGAGTCCGGAGTGAATAGCTCGTCGATGAGAATCAATTCCCCATCCAAGAAACCAAACTCCATCTTGGTGTCGGCCAAGATGACCCCTCTTTCGTGAGCGAAGTCGTGGCCGAACTGGAAGACAGCTTTGGTAACGTCCTCCAGGCGCCGGGCCAGATCGGCACCCACCATGGCGATAACTTCCTCATCGGACATGTTCTCGTCATGGCCCTCTTCAGCCTTGGTGGTAGGCGTGAACAACAGTTCGGTGAAGGGATCGCCCTCCACCATTCCGGAAGGCATCGGCTTGCCTGACACCGTGCCGTGGCGTTGGTACTCAGACCAAGCGGAGCCGGTGATATACGCCCGGACAACACACTCGATATCGATGCGCTCGGCTTCTTTCGCAATCATGGATTGCCGGGCGACTTCCGGAGGAAGATTCGCCATCAGGCTACCGGTGCTACTTAGATCAGGGGCATCCGGATCGTCGGCCAAGGCTACCAGATGGTTCGATATGATGTGCTTGGTCAGATCGAACCAGAATGCGGATATCTTATTCAGCACCCTGCCTTTGTCGGGAATCCCCGTAGGCAGAACCACATCGTAGGCGGAGATGCGGTCCGTGGTGACCATCAGCAATAGCTCATCGTTGATGCGGTAGGTATCCCGCACCTTTCCCCGATGGAGACGATTGGGTAGCTTGGTCTCTAGTAACATTCGACGTACCCCATTGGCCCAAGAGACATTCTCTCTCCTCCCAAGCCGCTAATTTTGGATTCGTTCTGGATCTTCATTCAATCAGCAGTGGTCCGTTACAATCCCGAACCTTCTACTTCTATTCTAGACAGAAATCTTGGCGGGCAACAGACCCAGCCGCTGGAAAGTTTCATCTACGTACCGGGTGTAATAGCCATAGTCGAACAATTCGTTCAACTCACTCTCAGAAAGGTACGTTGCGGCTTCTTTGTCGGATTTGATGAGTTCGCGGAAGTCTCTCCCTTCGTCCCACCCCATCATGGCGTTTCTCTGCACGATGGCGTAAGCGTCTTCCCGGGCCAGACCTTTGTCCACCAGTTCCAGCAGTACCCGCTGGCTGAAGATGAGACCACGGGAGCTTTCGATGTTTTCCCACATCCGCTGAGGATAAACCCGCAGGTCCCCCATAACCCGGGTGAAGATGCTGAGGATGTAGTCCAGAGCCAAGCAGGCGTCGGGCAGTATGATGCGTTCCGCCGACGAATGGCTGATGTCCCGTTCTCCCCAAAGGGCCACGTTTTCCAGGGCGGTAACACTGTGCCCCCGAATCAACCGAGCCAGGCCGCAGATCCGTTCGGAAAGCTCCGGGTTGCGCTTGTGGGGCATGGACGACGAGCCTTTCTGTCCTTCGTCGAACGGCTCCTCAAGTTCGTGAATCTCCGTACGCTGTAGAGACCGAACCTCGGTGGCAATTTTCTCCAGGGTTGCGGCTATGAGGGCCAGGGTGGAGATGAAGTGGGCGTACCGGTCCCGTTGGATTATCTGGTTGGATACCGCCGCTACCTCCAGTCCCAACTCCTGGCAAACCCGGTCTTCAACCGAGGGCGGGACCGTGGCGTGGGTGCCGACGGCTCCGGAAATCTTGCCAACCCGAACGTCGTCCAAGGCCAGGACCAAGCGGGCGCGCTGACGCCGCATCTCTTCCCACCACAACGCCGCCTTCAACCCAAAGGTAATCGGTTCGGCATGCACGCCATGGGTCCGGCCCATCATGATTGTGTCTTTGTGCTTGACCGCCTGGGTCTCCAAGGCGGCGATGGCATCGTCCATATCCTGGAGCAATATGGCCCCGGCTTCCCCTAGTTGAAGACCCAACGCAGTGTCCAACTTGTCCGACGAGGTCAATCCCAGGTGGAGCCACCGGCCTTCGGGACCCAGTCCTTCAGTTACGGATGACAAGAAAGCGTTGGTTTCGTGGCGTACCACGGCCAGAATCTCCATCATCCGGGCATGGTTGTACTTGGCGCCCCGCAGAAGTTCCATGTCTTCCTGAGGGATGACTCCCTCCTGGGTCCAAGCCTCACATACCGCCAGCTCGACCTTTAGCCAAAGCTCTGATTTATTTTCGTCCGACCAGACTTTCTTCATCGCGGGCCGGGAATACCGGTCGATCACTATCGAGCCTCCTCAACATCTCTCGGTTCCGCCAACAGGCATCCTGAACGTCAGCCTGTTGATATTTAACTTGCGTTCGGCCCTTTTCCATTCCTGGACAAGCCGGCTGTCATTTCTTCAACTGCTTTTAATACGTCGCCGAAATCAGTGAATGGACGGAAGGGAATCTCTTGGCGTTCACATTCGTCCGCTAAGACCCGGTGGGCAAATACCAAGTCGGCTCGGGTCGCGGCTTCAAAGTCCGACATACCGTCGCCGACATAGACGATGTAGTGTCCCTGTTCCCGATAGCTGTCCACAACCACGCCCTTGGAATTTCCCAAGCTCTCTTTTCCCGGCACGGCATACCGGTACTCGTAGTTGATTCCTTTGGCGTCGAACCGGGTGTTTACTGCGTGGATCGGAACAGGACCGCAGCCTTCCTTTTCCAGCAGGGCTTCGATATAGAAATCCAGCCCTTGGCTAACCACGGCCAGGGGGACCTGGCTCTCCCGGCAATAATGCCACATTTCTTTGAAGTAGGGCCTCAGGCTGGCGTTTTGCTTTACATAATCCTGCATCGTTGCCCGGTCGGCCTGGATATTACGGAAGGTAATCTCCTGATACTCGTTGAGCGTCAGTTCCTTGTCCCGAAACCGTTGGCGCACGTCATGCCAGGTTGGGTCGCCGAACTTTGTCAGGAGCATCTCCGCCACGTTTTGGACGGCAGCTGTATCGTCGAAATCGGTGAGAACGGCCGGACGGGAACTGCTAATCACGAAGCCCCCGCCGATATTTCTCGTAAGCTTCCCTGATGGCTTCATACTTCAGCCCCAGAATCTCCGCTGCGAAAAAAGCGGCGTTGCGAGCACCCCAGGTCCCCACGGCCATGCAGGCAACTGGTATACCCGGCGGCATCTGGGCGGTAGCTAACAGGGCGTCCATGCCTTTAAGTTCGCTGGAAGCCAGGGGTATGCCGATAACCGGGATGGTTGTCCACGACGCCAGAACCCCGCCCAAGGCGGCGGATCCACCGGCAGCGGATATCAAGACTTCTATCCCCCGGTCGCGTGCAGTGGTGGCGTATTCCTGGACCCGTTCGGGTGTGCGGTGGGCCGACATAACCCGTACTTCGTAGTCAACCCCCAACTGCTCCAGAGTATTCACCGTCTCCTGGACAACCGATTCATCACTTGCGCTCCCCATGACAACACCTACTAGCGGCAAAACAGACTCCTTTCGGATTTAATAGACGCCACGTTACAACTCCAACTCTTCCCGGAACGCCTGCAATAGCGCCGGTTCCATGGCCTCGCGTTCGGCTCGGATCTCGATGCCGTTGATCTGGACGTAGACGCCCTCATCGGCCACACCTAGATCGATGGCCAATTCCCGCTCGCCTCTTTCTTCCCAGGTGAGAATCAGAGCAATCACATCTGCGTCTTCTTCCTCTTCCGCCATGGGGCCGTCTTCGTCTTCCTCGTCGGCTTCCCAGGAGACGATTTTCTCAACGGTACCCTGGCCGTCCAGCAAAGTGCGGTTCATATCAGACAATAACTCGGAAACTCTCAAGGAGTCGGCCAGCCTGGATAGCTCTTCCCGCTCTTTTTCAATCTCGGCATCTTCATCCGAGGCCTGACTCAGCCGTTCGGCCCTGATGTTCGCCAATTCTTCTTTCAACTCTGCCAAGGAGTCCCGCCAAGCCATATTCACTCTCCATCAGCCACCGGTAGATTTTTGGGTCACCGAGTAAGTGAACTCATCCACAGCTCGGAAATCGGACAGGCCGGTCCGGCCGCGCACTACGTTCATCACTTCCAGAAGGTCCATGTAACCTAACCCCAGGTTACCTCTGTTCAGGTCTTTCGGATATATCCCCAACCGGCGCAGGGCCCGTTCCCCATGTGGAGTCCAAAAGGCGAACAAACCGGGATCCCGTGCACACAAGATGTAGGAGACGAACTCCTTCCCTGATCCTGCCAGGTTGTATGCCCCTTCGTTCGATGCGGATTCGTCGAACCTTTTCTCAAGCCCCAAGGTATCGAACAGAAGAAAATCCAGGGAATCTCGAATCTCTTCTATAGGAATGGCTTTGAATTCATTCGATTTCCTGCCGCCCGAAGCCCGGTAGATTGCCTGTGCTCGCTCTGCCGTTAGGGACGGAATGTTCTGTTCGTCCAGCCATCCGGCGAATTCCTGGGATTGCCGCCAACGCCGGTTCCGATAAGCATCCAGCCGCCCATCGGAAAGGGCTTGCTGATATGTTTGTAAGGAGCCTAGCCAGTCGGCGCCGCCGGGTCTGGTAACCACAGGCTTGTCCTTCCCTCCAAGTCAGCGATGTCGCTGCGGTATGATGCGCCTTGGAAACCGATGTTCCGGACCCTATGATACGCCGCATCCCGAGCCTCTGCCAAGGATTCACCGCTGCCGACGACGGTGAGTACCCGCCCTCCGCTGGTCACGACCCTGCCGGACTCTAGCCGGGTGGCCGCATGGAATATGGTGGTGTTCTTTACTTCGTCATCCAAGCCGGTAATCTCGAATCCGGTTTCGTATTTGTCCGGGTAGCCATCAGAAACCATTACCACGCCGGCATAGTTGCGCTTGCTCCATTCCACCGGAGTGTCGGCCAACTGACCTTCGATGCAAGCGGTCATGATGTCTAGCGGGTCACTGACCAATAAGGGCATTATCACTTGTGTTTCCGGGTCTCCGAACCGACAGTTGAATTCCAGCACTTTGGGACCCTGTTTGGTTAACATAACGCCTGCGTACAAGACCCCACGATATGGCGTTCCCCGCCGGGCCATGGATTGTATCACCGGCTCCATTATGGTGCGGGTTATCTCCCCCGCCAGTTCGTCGTTCCAGAAATCCGGCGGGGCAAAGCTTCCCATCCCGCCGGTGTTGGGGCCCACGTCGCCGTCACTCCGCCGCTTATAGTCACAGGCGGCAACCGGAGCCGAGAGATGCTCTCCATCGCTGAAAGCGAAGACGCTGACTTCGGGTCCCTCCAAGAACTCCTCTATCACCACGGTTTCGCCGGCACCGCCGAAGACTTTTTGGCTCATGCAAGCCCGCACCGCCGCTGCCGCGTCTTCCGCAGTGTGGCACATGAAAACGCCCTTCCCGGCAGCCAAGCCGTCGGCTTTTATCACTGAAGGAGCGGAGTGCTTGGATAGGAAGTCCAGGGCCAAAGTTTCATCTTGGAAAGAGTGGAACTCGGGGCAGGGTACTCCGGACTCACGCATGATATCCAGGGCGAAGCTTTTGCTGGCTTCGATCTGGGCTGCCGCTTTGGTTGGGCCGAAAGCGGGGATGCCTTGCGAGTCCAAGAGGTCTACCAATCCGGCGGCTAACGGCTGCTCCGGTCCTACCACTACCAGATCGATCCCCAATCCCTTGGCGTATTTGGGAATCGACTCAACGTCCTCCGGAGAGACATTCAGGTTGGTGGCGATCTGGGCGGTGCCGCCGTTGCCGGAGGCGGCCCATATCGCAGTAACTGCGGGGCTTTGCCGCAACCGCCACGCCAGGGCGTGCTCCCGAGCGCCGGAGCCGACGATAAGGACCTTCATCCTGCTATTCCCACTCGATGGTGCCGGGAGGTTTGCTGGTGATGTCGTACACCACCCTGTTCACGCCCGGTACCTCATTCACCATACGGTTGGACATGCGGGCAAGCACTTCATAAGGAAGGCGCACCCAATCAGCGGTCATAGCGTCTTCGCTGCTGACGGCGCGTATGGCGCAGACATAGCCGTAGGTGCGGTAGTCTCCCATCACCCCTACGGTGCGGTTGTCGGTAAGGACGGCAAAGCTCTGCCATATCTGTCCATACAATCCGGCAGCCTTAATCTCATCGATGACGATCCAGTCGCAGGCCCGGAGCATGTCACACCGTTCCTCAGTGACCTCACCGATTATCCTGATGGCCAATCCCGGTCCGGGAAATGGCTGACGATAGACCATCTCGTCGGGCAGGCCTAGCGCCAACCCCACCTCACGCACTTCGTCTTTGAAGAGGTAACGCAGGGGTTCCACCAACTTGAGCTTCATGTTTTCCGGAAGACCGCCCACGTTGTGATGGGTTTTGATACGGGCCGAAGCTCGGTTCTCGGGCGTCTCACTTTCAATGACGTCGGGATACAGGGTTCCCTGGGCCAGGAAGTCCGTCTTGCCTAGATCTGCAGCTGCCTCTTCGAACACGCGGATGAATTCTTCGCCGATAACCTTGCGCTTCTGCTCCGGGTCGATGACACCGGCAAGCTTCCCAAGAAACCTTTCGCTGGCATCGGCGTAGACCAGATTCAATCCCATGCCGCGTTTGAAGGTGTCCTGAACCCTTTCGGCCTCCTCCAGCCTAAGGAGTCCGTTATTGACGAAGATGCAAGTCAACTGTTCTCCGATGGCTTTGTGGAGCAGCATGGCGGTAACCGCGGAATCAACGCCACCGGAAAGAGCGCAAATCACCTCGCCATCTCCCACCTGCTCTTGTATGCGTTTGATGGAGTCGTTGACGAAGTTACCGGGCGTCCAAGACTCCCGGCATTTGCAGGCTTGCACCAGGAAGTTTTCTAAGATCGACTTGCCCAAAGGGGTGTGATTGACTTCCGGATGGAACTGGAGACCGAAGATTTTCTTCCCATCGCCCAGTGCGGCGATCGGGGAATTCTCTGTATAGGCCAGACTGGTGAACCCGGGAGGCAGGGACGCTATCCGGTCGCCATGGCTCATCCACACCTGGAAGGTGGGCGGCAACTCCTGGAATAAGGAAGGGTCCCCTCCGTTCTGATGGAGAACAGCCGAGCCGTATTCCTGCGCCTGACCCGGAACAACCTCGCCGCCCAACTGGTGAACCAAGGCCTGCATTCCGTAACAGATGCCCAGAACCGGCAGTTCACGTTCAAATACCCAGTGGGGGATGCGGGGAGCGCCGGGGTCATACACGCTGGCAGGACCACCGGAGAGGATGACGCCTTTGGGGTTGATGTGGCTAACCGTCTCCCAAGTGCTGGAAGAGGTAACAATCTCTGAATATACCTTGAGTTCTCTGATCCGGCGGGCGATCAGGTGGCTGTACTGAGAACCGAAGTCGATAACGATGATGCCCTCGTTGACCGACTGGGGGTCGCTCTCCGCTTCGGAAGGCCGTCCCTCGGCAATCTCCAAATAAGCGGAGACTTCTAGGTCGTCGCTGGTAGCCACCCTCCGGCCTCTCGGCAACTTCCCTTCTGTCGTAGCAGCACCTCCTCTATCCACACAACTTCTAAACTCAAGGTCACCCTTAGGGCGACCGCCTGGTGATGATATTATAACTATGAAATCCCGGCTAGTATAGGCGT
Organism: uncultured bacterium; assembly: GCA_963997925.1. Taxonomy (GTDB): domain Bacteria; phylum Chloroflexota; class Dehalococcoidia; order Lucifugimonadales; family UBA3495; genus UBA11650. The sequence continues at coordinate 10,039 of CAXEOX010000050.1, read as the reverse complement.
GCGGATTGTCATAACGTAATGATGAAATTATAGGGCATAAGCACCGGCTTTTACTAGGATCAAGGGATACCCATAACAGATTCTGGAAAGTGCAGGTCCGGGGGGATATTTGGGCGTCGATGACTTATTAAACGAGCTTGATAAGGCGTTCGCCGCCCTAGACAACGGCGGAGTCGTCGTATTCCCCACGGATACCCTTTACGGCCTTGGAGCCGATGTATTTTCCCTTCCCGCCCTCCAGCGTATATTCGCCATCAAGGGACGGCCGGCGGAGCTGGCATTGCCGGTATTAGTCGCGGGTTTGGACCAGGTCGAGTCGGTTGCGCTACCGATGAGCAACCAAGCTCAGGAACTGGCGGAACGGTTCTGGCCCGGCCCGTTGACCCTAGTGATGCGCCGGTCGCCGGAACTGCCGGATCTGGTAACGGGAGGCGCGGATACGGTGGCAGTGCGGATGCCCGCCCACCGGATACCCTTGGCGTTGGCCCGCCGCCTGGGACGCCCAATCACCGGGACCAGCGCCAACCTTAGCGGCCAACCAGATCTGCTGGACCTAGATTCCATCGAGAATCAACTGGGCAACTTGGTAGATTACATAATCCGCTCCGGGCCGCCCCCAGAGGGCACCGGCTCGACAGTGGTAGACATCACGAGGAACGAGCCCCGCCTACTTCGAGAGGGCGCGATTTCTCTGGAAGAGATTATGGAGACCGCAGGGTAGGTTCTGGTAGACTTTAAGCCGAGTCCGATTCGCTAAAGTGAGAGGCGTATTCCCAGTGCCTATTTCCCAATTCAAATCACACCTGAATGCCCTGGAAGCGGAGATGAAGGATGTCTTCGCTTCCCGAGAGGGTTTCCTGTACGACTTGCTCCGCTACCACATGGGATGGACCAGTCAGCAAGGCGAGGCGCTGGACTCGCCTCCCCGTCTTCATTTTCAGTCGATGCTCACACTGGTCTGTTGCCAAGCTATTTCCGGTGACTTCTCGACCGCCCTGCCAGCTGCGGCGGGCATAGAATTCATTCATAACTACACTCTGGTCCACGGCGACGTGCAGTCCAATCGGGCGGTGGCAGAGGACCGGCCCAGCATCTGGTGGGTCTGGGGTCCCGCCCAGGCCATCAACGTCGGCGACGGGTTGCACGCCCTGGGGCGCAACACTATGATGCGCCTGGCCCAGCGGGGGATTCCCTCGGAGCGGGTTCTTCCCGCAGTCACATCCCTGGACAAGGCCTGCCTGGCGCTGTGCGAAGGCCAGTACATGGACTTGGAGTTCCAGGACCAGTTGATGGTCACCAGCGCCGATTACCACAACATGATTGGCCGCAAGACCGGGGCTTTGGCCGGGTGCGCAACCGAATTGGGCGCTATCGCTGCCGGGGCAGAAAACGAGGTTTGCGCCGCCTTTCAAAAGATGGGCCACGGCCTGGGCATGGCCTGGCAGATAAGCCTGGATATCGCGGACTTGTGGGGGAGTAGGGCCGACGGGATGACCTCCAGCAACATGCTTAACAAGAAGAAAAGCCTGCCCCTTATTTACGCTTTGGAAACCTCCTCATTGGCCGATAAGCGAGCGTTGGGTAACATTTATATGAAGCGGGTCCTACAACCCGAGGACATCGCCCAAGTGATTGGGATTCTCGACCAAGCCGGGGCCCGTCCCTTCGCCGAATCCAGAGCCCGTGAGCTTGCCGATGAAGCATTAAGCGATTCCGGGCTTTCTGGTTCCGGGCTTACTAACGAAGGACTGCAACCCTTGAGAGACCTGACAGATTGGGCTTTAGAAGGCCAGGGCCATGACTAAACGCAGCCTCACCGGTCTGGACATGGCTGGCAAGCGGGTGTTGGTCCGGGTCGACTTCAACATTCCCATCGAGCAGGGTATCGAGGCCATCGCCTCCTACGACCAGCGCCTGAGGGCCACTCTGCCCACCATCCACTATCTGTTGGAACGGGACTGCAAGGTTATTCTTTGCTCCCACCTGGGACGGCCCGGCGGCAAAGTAACCGAGGATCTACGCCTAGCGCCGATCGGTGACCGGCTAGGCTTTCTGCTGGGCAAGCCGGTCAAGAGCGTGAAAGATTGCATCGGGCCGGAGGTAGCATCCGCCGTCGCGGATATGGCTCCCGGTGATGTTGTTCTGCTGGATAACCTACGCTTTTACCCCGGCGAAGAGAAAAACGACCCGGGATTCAGCCGGGACCTAGCCGCGAACGCCGATTGTTTCGTCATGGACGCCTTCGCCGTGGCCCACCGCCCCCACGCCTCCACAGTAGGCGTGCCGGAACTGCTTCCTTCGGCCATGGGCATTCTGGTGCAGAGAGAAGTCGAATCCATGGGTAAGGCCCTGGAATCTCCGGAACGCCCCTTGGCGGCCCTACTGGGCGGAGCCAAGGTCAGCGACAAGATACTGGTGCTGGAGAACCTGCTGGACAAGCTGGACCACATATTCATCGGCGGAGGGATGTGTGTCACCTTCCTGAAGGCCCAGGGCATTAACACCGGGGCCTCCAACGTGGAAACCGACCGGTTGGACTTCGCCCGGGAACTGATGGAACGGGCCAAACAGCGGAATATCCAGGTCCATCTTCCCGATGATTTAGTCATTGCCGACCGGTTCGGTGCCGACGGAGAAGTTAAAACCGTCGCGTCGGGACAGGTTCCCGACGATTGGTTCATAATGGACGTGGGCGGCGATACGGCGACCCGGTTCGCCAAAGACTTGGCCGCATGCCGGACCATCATCTGGAACGGGCCCATGGGTGTGTTCGAGATGCCCCGCTTCAGCCAGGGCACCCGCGTGGTCGCCCATGGAATCGCCGAAACCCCGGGAATAACCACTGTTGTAGGCGGCGGGTCCACAGCCGAAGCTGTGGAGGAAATGGGCTTGATGGACCAAATGACCCACGTTTCCACCGGCGGCGGAGCATCCCTGGAATTTCTGGAGGGCAAAGAGTTGCCGGGAATCGCGGCATTGCCCGACGCCTGAAAATCGGTACACTTTTTACAATATGGACGATTCGACAAGCTCAGGAAGAACTGGAAACAGGACTCCTGGCGTTCGTAGCGAGCCTGTCGAAGGACTCAATGCAATGACATCTAAGCAACTTCACATAAGCTGGGTGAGGGCTAGCGCATGATTGACCAAGAAGAACTCCGAGACTGTTACACTTCTACATCTTCCAAGATTGTCCTCTTGGTGGTGGACGGATTGGGAGGCTTGGCCCATCCCGATACCCGCCTTTCCGAGTTGGAAACGGCCAATATCCCCAACCTGGACGCCATGGCCCAAGAGAGCGCCTGCGGACTAACGACCCCGGTACTGCCGGGTGTCGCGCCCGGTAGCGGCCCTGGCCACCTGGCATTGTTCGGTTACGACCCACTGAAACACCTGATTGGCCGGGGCGCCTTGGAAGCTCTGGGGATCGAAGTGGCCCTCCAACCCGGCGACGTGGCCGCTCGCGGCAACTTCTGCTTGGTGGACGGTGACGGCTTGCTGGTGGACCGCCGGGCCGGGCGGATACCAACCGAGTTCAGCGCCCCCCTCTGCGAGCGCTTGGACAAGATTGAGATCGACGGCGTACAGATAGATGTCTTCCCGGTGCAAGACTACCGGTTCGTGCTCAGATTGCGAGGCGAAGGCCTTTCCGAGCTCATATCGGAGACCGACCCTCAAGTGACCGGCGCAGCGGCCTTGCCGGTGAAACCCCTAACTCCCGAGGCGAAGCGAACGGCGGAGTTAGTCAATGAGTTCGTGTCTCAAGCCAGCAAACTCCTAGCAGAGGAGGAACGGGCCAACATGGTGCTGCTGAGGGGTTTCGCCCAGATGCCCAATCTGCCTCCCATGAACGATGCCTATCAATTAAACACGGCGGGAATCGCAGCCTATCCCATGTACCGAGGGCTGGCCGAAGTGGCGGGGATGAAGGTGATTCCCACTGGCCGAACCTTCGGCGACGAAGTGGAAACCTTGCGTCAAAACTTCGATAACCACGACTTTTTCTTCATCCATTACAAGCCGGCCGATGCTGCCGGAGAGGATGGAGATTTCGACGCCAAGGTGAAGTGTCTGGAGGATCTGGACCCGTTCATCCCCCAGATCAGAGAACTGAACCCGGACGTTTTCCTGGTGGCCGGGGACCATGCCACTCCGGCGATTATGGCCGCCCATAGCTGGCACCCGGTCCCCTTCATGCTCCACTCCAAGCTGACCAGAGGAGAAGGAGTGCCCAGATTCAATGAAAGAACCTGCGCCCAAGGGTCAGTGGGCAGTATCCTAGCCACCCAGGTTATGCTCTTGGCCATGTCCCACGCCGGGAAACTACAGAAGTACGGCCCATAGTTAACATAACTGCCATTATTCTCAGGTACGGTATCTTCAAGTACTTACGGAGGCGGGCGCCATGCCGGTCCCTACGATAGCTGGAAACTGGAAGATGAACACCACGGTTCACGATGCCGTTAGACTGGCCACGGAAGTGCGGGACAACTTGCGCACCTCGTCCGGAGTAGACATCATCCTTTGCCCTCCGTACATCGCGTTGCAACAGGTGCGAGACGCCGTTATTGGCTCTCCCATCAAGGTTGGGGCCCAGAACATGCACTTCGAAGACTCGGGGGCTTTTACCGGGGAGATCGGCCCGTTGATGTTGCAGGGGCTTTGCGACTACGTGATTCTAGGGCATTCCGAACGGCGTCAACTGTTCGGAGAGACCGACGAAGCTATCAACCGGAAGGTCAAAGCGGCATTCAGCCACTCGCTGCGGCCCATCTTGTGCGTCGGTGAAACCTTGGAGCAGCGAGAGGCAGGTAGAGCCGGAGCCGTGGTGGCCCAGCAGCTTCGGGAAGACCTTTCCGAGCTACATGACATAACCGGTTTATTGGTCGCCTACGAGCCAGTTTGGGCCATCGGAACCGGCCAAGCTGCCACACCCGAGATTGCCGCCGAGATTATGGGCGGCACGGTGCAAGCGTCCCTAACCGCTCTATTCGGTGCGGCGGCCGACGATGTGCCAGTGCTGTATGGCGGCAGCGTCAACGCGGAAAATGTTGGAAGCTATCTGCGGCTCGGCGCCATCCACGGCGCTTTGGTCGGTGGCGCCAGCCTGCAAGCAGACCAATTCCTGCGAATCATTCAAGAGACCGCCACGGCCAAACTCTAGGAAGCCGTCCCGGACCGGGTAGGCTAAAGGGCTGATTCCAAGCACATTGCGCGCCCAACTTCCACCTCTCATCTGCATCGTTGGCCCCACTGCTGTGGGCAAGACCAAGTTGGCTGTAGCTCTGTCGCGCCGATTCAACGGCGAGATTATCAACGCCGACAGCCGCCAGGTGTACCGGTACATGGATATCGGGACCGCCAAGCCAACCCTCGAAGAGCGCGCTCAAGCCCCGCATCATCTACTGGACATCCTCAACCCCGACGAGGATTTTGGACTGGGCTCGTTCTTGTCCCAGGCCAACACCAGTATCCAACGCATCGACAGTCGTGAGCACCTTCCCATGGCCGTAGGGGGAACCGGGCAATACATCTGGGCGCTGGTGGAGGGGTCGAAGGTACCTCCAGTCGCCCCTAACTCCGAGTTTCGACGGGCCAAGGAACAGGAGGCGGAAGAGAACGGCCCACTATCTCTTCATCAAGAATTACAGAGCTTGGACCCCGATCGAGCAGCCCAGTTGAATCCCCGCAACGTGCGCCGGGTCATCCGGGCACTGGAGATTCACCATGCGACGCAGGAACTCCCATCCAGCTTTGCTCTCTTCAGTGAGCCAACGACCAATTCTTTGGTCATCGGACTCAACTTGGAGCGCCCGGAACTGTACAAACACATCGATGAACGGGTTGACATAATGATAGAGTCTGGGCTGGAGGAAGAGGCGCGGTCTCTATCTTCTATGGGGTACCTTCTGGGTCAAAAGTCTCTGGCCAGCCCCGGATATCTGGAGATGGGCCTTTACCTATCAGGAGAGATCGACCTGGACGAAGCGGTGCAGCGGACCAAGTTCCAAACCCACCGCATGGCTCGGCGTCAGCACACCTGGTTCAAAGCTCAGGACCCTCGCATCCATTGGCTCTCGGCAGCCTCGGCGAACCTGGAATCCCAGGCGGCCGCCTTGGTTGAAGGTTTCTTGGCCGGCGGCTAGGCTGTGGTAAAATAGGCCCGCGTCCCAATACGAATCCAGACTGGGGAATAAGACCGGAATATAGCAATGAAATTCACCAAGATGCACGGGGCTGGCAACGACTATCTCTACATAGACGCCCGCGACCACGACGATTTCAGCACGGACTGGTCGCAACTGTCTCGATCGATGAGCGACCGCCACTTCGGCGTGGGCTCCGACGGCATCATCCTGATCGAAGATTCCGGCATCGCCGATCTAAAGATGCGGATGTTCAACGCCGACGGCTCCGAAAGCGAGATGTGTGGCAACGGTATCCGCTGCTTCGCCAAGTACGCCATCGATCGGGGACTCGCTACGCCTGGCGCCGACGGTATTGAGGTAGAAACACTGGCAGGGATACGAACAGTAGTCCCGATCTACGACGGCGACCGCATCACCGGCGCCAGGGTTGCCATGGGCGAGCCATTGCTGGAGCCAGGCGACGTTCCGGTTATTTTGGACCCGGCATCAGGATACCCAAAGGGACCGGTTACGGGCTATCCATTGGCCGTGGACAGCCTGGAGCTGAGCCTGAGCTTTGTCTCCATGGGTAACCCCCATGCCATCACCTTCATCGATCAGCCGGTGGGGGAATTTCCTCTGCATACCATCGGCCCCATGGTTGAGCATCACTCGATATTTCCCAATCGGGTCAATTTCGAAACCGTAAACATCACCGGGCCAGGCGCGATGACGGCCAGGGTCTGGGAACGCGGATCCGGGGAAACCATGGCTTGCGGCACCGGCGCTTGCGCCATCGCAGTGGCCGCCCGGCTACTGGGCATCGCGGACGGGCGAGTTGACATAACTCTCCCCGGAGGCACCCTGTCCATCGATTGGGATGGAGAGGGAGAAGTGTACCTGGAAGGCCCCGCCGAAGAAATCTTCAGCGGAGAATGGCCAGTTTAACTTTGAATAAAACTTGTAACTCTAAGGTGTCGAATAGATGAAGTTTTCAGACCGACTGGGCAAACTTGCCCCCTATCCCTTCGTGGAAATCTCAAGAATCATCGCCGAAAAGCGGGCTGCCGGAGCGGACGTGGTCACCTTTGGCATCGGTGACCCCGATATCCCCACGCCCCAGCCCATCATAGACAAACTGCTTGAGGCGTCTCAAGACCCACCCAACCACCGGTATCCGGAAACCGACGGATTGCCGGAAGTACGGCGGGCCATCGCCCACTGGTACGAGCAGCGATTCGGGGTCAAACTGGACCCGGATAAGGAAGTATTGCCCCTCATCGGAGCCAAAGAAGGCATCGGCCACGCCGCTTTCTGCTTCCTGGATCCCGGTGACGTGGCCTTGATTCCCGATCCCGCCTATCCCGTTTACGGCGTGGGGACCATGTTCGCCGGGGCGGAAAGCCACATCATGCCCTTGTACGAAAAGAACGGATGGCTGCCCGAATTGGACGCCATCCCCGGCCCCGTAGCCGACGCCGCCAAGCTGATGTGGTTGAACTATCCCAACAACCCCACCAGCGCCGTCGCTACGCACGAAGACCTGGCTGCGGCCGTCGCCTACTGCCGGGAGAAAGACATCGCTCTGCTCCACGACGCCGCCTACAGCGAGGTAGGGTACGAAGGTTATCGGGCCACCAGCTGCATGCAGGTGGAAGGCGCCAAGGACGTGAGCCTGGAGTTCCATTCCCTTTCCAAGACCTACAACATGACTGGTTGGCGCTTCGGAATGGCGGTGGGTAACGCCGACATGATTAAAGCCCTCTTCCAGATAAAAGCCAACCTGGACTCGGGGATACCCCAGGCCATCCAACAGATGGCTATCGAAGCACTAACTGGACCTCAGGACTGCGTGGACGCCAACGTTGAGATTTATCAGCGCCGCCGTGACCGGGTCGTAAAGGCCTTGACCACTCTTGGCTTGACTGTGGACGTACCCCGGGCCAGCCTATACATCTGGGCCAGGATCCCCGAAGGATTCACATCGGCCGAACTGGCGGCCAGGCTCCTAGAGGAAACGGACATAGTAGTCACACCCGGCTCTAGCTACGGCAAGTACGGGGAAGGATATATCCGCCTATCGCTCACGACACCGGACGAGCAGGTGGAGAAGGGGTGTCAACGGCTTGAAAGCTGGAAGATCCCGTCGCCGCAGGGCGGCTGAACAGGACGCCGAGGAAACTACCTCCCTAACCGTTGAGTCCGAACGGGCCATCCTGGTTGCGATGGAATTGCGCAATAAGCGCAGCCAGTGGAGCCTGGAAGAAACGCTCAGCGAACTATCGTACTTGACCCAAGCCGCCGGCGCGGAAGTCGCCGGGCAGATAACCCAGCGCTCCGACCGCTTCGCCCAGACCTACGTGGGCAAAGGCAAAGTGGAAGAGATTAACGAGTTGGTGGCCCAAGAAGAGGCCCAAGTCGTTATCTTCGACGACGAACTCACCCCCACTCAACAGCGCAACCTGGAAGCCGCACTGTCGGTCAAGGTGATTGACCGCACCGCCCTGATTCTCGACGTATTCGGCAGGCACGCTCGCACCTACGAAGGCAAGCTTCAGGTGGAATTGGCCCAGCACCAATACCTGTTGCCGCGTTTGGTCGGCCAATGGTCTCACTTGGAGCGGCTCGGAGGCGGGATAGGGACCAGGGGACCGGGCGAAACCCAGTTAGAGACTGACCGGCGCTTGATCCGCAACCGGATACAGAAAATCACCAAGGAACTGGAAGGCGTGCGCAAACGCCGATCACTGTACATGGGGCGCCGCAAGAGCGCCAGCATTCCCATAGTCAGCCTGGTAGGATACACAAACGCTGGCAAAAGCACCCTTTTCAACGCCCTGAGTCCTTCCGATGGAAAGAACAAAGTCGAAGCCGCGGACCAACTGTTCTCCACCCTGGACCCGGTGACCCGCCGAATACGGTTGCCCTCGGGCGGACCGTTGCTGCTAACCGATACTGTGGGTTTCATCCAGAAACTATCGCCCACCGTTGTCGCTGCCTTCCGGGCCACCTTGGAGGAACTGTCTGAGTCAGACCTCTTGCTCCACGTAGTTGACGTAACGCATCCCAAATCCGCAGAGCAGGCCGGCGTGGTGGAAACAACTCTGAAGGAATTGGGATTGGAAGAAAAGCCCCGGCTGCTGGTGTTGAACAAGATGGACCTCCTCCCCGAGGGTTCCGACGGCGCGGCATCACCGACCTCCCTGGGACGTCAGCATCAGAACAAAGTTTTCATCTCCGCAGCCAAAGGCTGGAACATGGACTCGTTGTTGCAAGAGATAGAGGTCCAGCTGATGTCCATCGACAAACCGCTGTTGTCCGTCAGCGGCCCCGCAAACTACTGATAACACGTAACAGACCAACAACAAAGAGAAAAGCCCGGTATAGAAAACAATTGATGTTGGTTCGCACAAGATACGTTATGTAAGCTTCCGACCGCGCTACAAAACAGTTGTTGACATAACGATTAATCGGGTTCATAACCGCGTCGGTCCCTTATTTAGCAACTAAAACCGAATACATCGATTTCCCCAACTATCGTGTATTTTCTGGGTTAAGTGGAACTGACATTAGAACGACTGACGATTGATCCGGAAAACGAAGCCGTACCATGCGCGGGATCCAGTTTTGAAGCCTCTTTTTGGTTTTTGGTGTCAAAGCGTCAATCAAACCGCATTTGTCTGACAATCCGTCATGCGGACCAGGTTAACCTCCTGGGGACTAGCTAGTCCTAGCTAGTTAACGAATATTACGCCACAGAACAAGGGCGGACCTTCGCAGTGCAATCCAGATAGCGTTCTTATCACTAGAAACCATTCGACCTAGCCACGGTTGCCTGAAAACAGATTCCCCACTTTCCACTAAGGTTCTCAGATATCCGGATTGAACTTTAGCGGGTCAACCAGTTCTAT
>CAXEOX010000049.1:0-20752 GCA_963997925.1 uncultured bacterium | reverse complement strand
ACGCGATCCTGCCTTGGTGATCTCGTCGGTGTGCTCAATTGGTTCAACACTACCCAAAAGGCGAGATTAGATGCAATCATAGCCTTTGACCAAGAGTTGCTTGGGGGCCATACTGAAGCAGAGTTCGTCGCCAGTCTCCAGCTGTGGAACACCGGATCGTTCGAGTTCGGACCGGTGGTAGCCGTGCCTGAGCAACACTGGATCAGCGCGACGGTCGAGATGCCGTTGAGCGGCGCCTCCTTGGCGCACTCGGGTCTCGGCGTGTCGGTCACGCTGCCTGAGTGGACGGCGAGCGCTGTGGGGTGGGTACTCGCAAAGGTCATCGACACAGCGCGCGCCAGCGCGCCAGATGTCCCCAACTTCGCAGTTCGAGTGACACGAGTTCGGTGAAGCCAAGCGCGATTACCTAGCCTTGCAGATAGCTGTCAAAATCTCCCGTTCGCCCTGAACTCCGGCCAGAGGCCGCAAGTCGCGACAAGATCGGACTTGTCAGAGGGTCCTTCCGCATAATGGTGGTTCGACAGGCTCACCACGAACGGAGGAAACCGGGTTTCGGCGCATGGTTGACGGCTAACCACGAATGGGTTTCGAGACGCGGATTTTCTCTAGAAACTGCTACGGCTAACGGGGAGCGCTTATATGTTCCGGTTCTCGGTCCGCCCCAACCAGGCGCACTTGATCGAATGGCGTGAGTGGGGACCGGAGGCTTTCCAAGAAGCTCACGACCAGAACAAGCCGGTGATGGTTTTTCTTGCCGCCTTCTGGTGCGGCTTTTGCCAGCGGATGGACGAGACTTCTCTGTCGGAAGACGACACCATCTCCCTGCTCAACGCCTTCTTCGTTCCCATCCGCGTGGAAGAGTCCCAGCGTCCAGACGTAGACCTGCGCTACAACCAAGGCGGCTGGCCGACCATCGTATTCATGGCCCCCGACAGCACCCACCTCTTCAGCGTCAACTTCATGGAACCCGAGCCCTTCGTCAACCTGCTGGTCAATATAGTTACACGCCATCAGCAGGGAGAGGCGATCGTAGAGCCATCTGCAGTTCAGGCGCAGGCCCCTAATGATGCCGGCGAAGACACCGATTCGGCTCCATTGGGCCCTTCCATCGTAGCTGAGATAGCCGGCATGGTGGAGGGTCTGGAAGATACGGTCAACGGAGGCTATGGAGCCCAGTTCAAGTTTCTGCATCCCGAAGCGACCGATTTCCTGCTGTACCTTTATGAGACCAGCGGCGAATCTTCTCATCTGGACCATGTCAGATTCACCCTTAATAAGATGCGGGAAAGCAAGACCTTCCATTCTGAAGGAGGCGGGTTCTTCCGCTACTCCTCAAAAGCGGATTGGAGCGAGCCCCATCCAGAGAAGCTGCTTGACGACCAAGCGGCGCTGCTCAGCAACCACCTTCGGACCTATCTGCTGACTCAAGACGAGTCTTACCGGGAAACAGCCGTGGGCTTGATCGAATATATGGATACCGTCCTATCCAACGGACAAGGCAGCCTCTTCCAAGGATGTCAGGACTACGTCAGAGAGGACCGGGACGCACCATCGTCTACGATGCTCTCAGTCATAGACGAATATCTCTATTGCGATGCCAACGCACGCGCCGTGGCAGCTTATCTGGACGCTTGGTGGTTGTTGGGACTGGAAGAGTGCCGCGAACGGGCTAAAGGGGTGCTGGAGGCCCTGTGGGACACGCTACACAGCCCCGACGGTGCGATGCACCACTACTGGCACGAGCAAGCACAAGTGCCCGGTCTTTTAGCTGACTCCGCCGAAACCGGCCTGGCTTTGCTGCATGCGTATTCGACGCTCCATGAAGACATCTACCTGCGGCGGGCCGAAACACTGGCGAAGAGCATCACCCAGCGGCATAGGGACTCGGATGGAGGATTCCACGACATCAGCGTATCCGGCCCAGCCAGTCTGAGCCGGCCCATGAAGGTCCTCGCCCAAAACGCCAGGCTGGCAACTTTCTTCGTTAAGCTGGCCGACTTATCCGGCGAAGAGGACTATAGAGAACAAGCGGTGTGGTCTCTGAAGAGCTTCCCAAACGCCCATCGCAACTACGGGGCGTTTGCCGCCGGTTTCGGCCATGCGCTGGCCCGGTTGTTGTCCTTGCCGGTCATCGTGACCGTGGTTGGCACGCCCGGGGATCACTCCGTGCTGGAAATGGCCCGGGCTGCTCTCACTCAGCTGGGATGGGGCGACATGGTATTACAGTTCAGAGAGAATCGTGACCTTGCACCGGCCAGGGCCGAGATACAGGCCGGAGCACGCCCAGCGCACATCGTAAGCGAGCCGTCAGATCTAACCCAAGAATTGATTCTGGAGCTTAGCCGCAGCTGACGTTGGTCCATGCGGCCAGCCGCAAAGGGAGATGACCTCGTCGGCGAACTCCTCAGAAGCTCTATCTCAGCTTCTTTATTTCTTCGACGGCTCCTTCCAGCTCGGCGCGGTCAACCCCCAAGTCTGCTGCCCGGCCGATGTCGAGTATCGCTTCCTTATCTCTTTCGAGGTGGGTATACGCCAATGCCCGGCCGACGAAGGAGTCGGCAAACAGGGGGTCCAGGGTGATTGCCTGGGTATAATCTTTAGCCGAGACTAGATATTCGCCCAGTTCATACAGCAACTTAGCCTTGTTGTGGAAGGCCGGAGCGAAACCGAATTTGCCAAGCGCCGTATCGAAATCTCCAAACGCCTCTTCGATCTGGCCCAAGCCCTGATAAGCCAGTCCACGGCTGTTGTAAAGTTCGCTGGAGGAATCCAAGCGGATCGCCTGGTCAAAGTCTCTGATGGCCCTCCGGAACTCCCCGTTCACGAAATTCCCTAGCCCACGGGCTTCATATGCTGCGGCAAATCGAGACGCGTGGCTGAACAGATCCCTACAATCTCGAAAGGCTACGTCCTTCTGGTACAGGTCGTCGTAGACTGCACAGCGGGCGCTTACATTGTTCGTTATACCCAGGCGGTGGTCTAGATCAACCGCCCTTTCGAAGTCCTGAATGGCCTCATCCCGGCGGCCAAGCTCAACATATGCGCCGCCACGATTGTAGTAAGCCAGGGCGAATTCAGAATCGCGGTTGATAATCTGGTTCTGCTCTTGGACCGCCTGCTCGTACTGGCCCAAGGATACATATACATCGCCTCGCTTAGTGTTGAACAGACTGGATCCTGTGTCGAGCGTTGCGGCCTGGCCGTAGTCATTTTTCGCCTCTTCGAACCGGTCCAGCTTAAAGTTGGCCTGACCGCGGTTGTAGTAGGCAAGAGCCATGTCTGGGTCGGCGCGAATCGCTCCATCAAATTCGACTATCGCCTTTTCCAACGCGCCTACAATCATATGGCTGACCCCGGCTTTATTTCGCTCGTTCGCCTCTCCGGAGCATGCCAACGTAAGAACTGCCAATGAAGCTAACAACACAGCCAGGGTTGCGCGGCCTATCGATGGATGAAAGCTAGGCCAGATGCCAGATACTGAAAACAGATGCCACGACGTGGTTTTCACTTTAGTCAGTCCCTCACAAAATACTCTGATGTAAAGCGGCGGCTCCCAGTCCGTAACTACGAATCGCCGTGCAAGATAGATCGCCCTAGGACAGTTTACCCTGTCAGACAAATGTCTCAGTTCTCGCCGTTCTTCAGCATTACATCATTCGGGTAATAACTTGATAAATGAGCTTGTCTGAAGCTGACGTTTGCGCGCCGGGTGGCGGGCCTCAGGCTTGGTTCAGCTTGACACCCATAGGGCCTAATGCTAAAATCGGCCTCGTCCCACGGGTGAAATTAACGCCCGTGGTGCGCTCATTTTAGACGAATTACCCCTCTGACCGCGCCGTTCCGGTGGCGGCCAGCCGAACAGCAGTTAGGAGGACACTCCATGCCGCCTGAGATTATCAAAGGACTCAAGGATGTCTATTTCGACACGACCAAGTCCAGTTTCATAGATGGCGAAGTAGGTAAGCTGCTCTACCGCGGCTACAACATCCATGACTTGGCCGAGAAATCGACCTTCGAGGAAGTGGTATATCTGCTGCTTTACAGCAAACTCCCCAACACGAAGGAATTGGCCGACTTCGACGCTCAGTTGCGAGCCAACCGAATCATACCCGACGGCATCATCCAAGTATTGGATGTAGTCAAGGCCAGCCATCCTATGGACGCCCTCCGGACAGGCATCTCCGCCCTAAGCGCCTTCGACCCCGAAGTAAACGACAACTCGGTAGAAGCCACCATCAGGAAAGGCATCCGCCTCACCGCCATGGGACCGACCATCGTTGCAGCCCACCACCGCCTGAGGCATGGCTTGGAGCCGGTGGCGCCCAACCCGGACCTTAACCATGCCGGCAACTTCCTATACATGCTATTTGACGAGCTTCCCGACCAAGAGACCACTGATCTTTTGGACGTGGACTTCATCCTACACGCTGAGCACGGCCCCAACGCGTCGGCCTTCGCTGCCAGGGTGACCGCCTCAACTATCTCGGATCTTCATTCCGCCGTCACCACCGGTGTTGGCACCCTCAAGGGCCCTGCTCATGGAGGAGCCGCCGAAGAGGTCATGAAGATGGCCTTGGACATCGGCAACCCGGAAAACGCGGCCGAGTACGCAAGCAAACTCCTGGACAGTGGTCAGCGCATCATGGGGTTCGGACACCGGGTTTACAAAGCGGAAGACCCTCGGGCCAGACACTTACGCGACCGCTCCAAGGTCCTTGGCGAAAAAAGCGGCCACCCGGAGTGGTTCCAGATCCTACAGCATCTGGAAGAGAACACTATGCAGCCCTATCGGTCTAAAGGGATCTGCGTCAACGTAGACTTCTTCGCTGGTTCCATCTACTACCTTCTGGGAATCCCAGATGACCTGTTCATCTCCATATTCGCGCTGGGACGTATTCCTGGTTGGACGCTACAGTGCGTTGAGCAGTACCAGGACAATATCCTGCTCCGGCCATTGACAGAGTACATCGGAGAGATGGACTTAGAATACACATCCATCGACGACCGGTCGTAGACCGGCACACCTAAACCAGCACAGAACGAGAGGGGCCGTTATGGCCCCTCTCATTTTGTCACCCACCATCGAATCAAGCTTGCGTCTTATGAGTGCAGAATCTGAAGTCAGACGGCGCATCCAAGAACGAGGCAAGATAACCTTCGCCGAGTTCATAGAGATTGCCCTTTATTGGCCTCAGGGCGGCTATTACTCTGGCCGAGAGCCAGTTGGAGCCCAAGGCGACTATTACACCAGTCCAGCGGTTCATCCGGCTTTCGGAGCTCTTCTCGCGGTTCAGCTATTCCAGATGTGGCGTGAGATGGGCAGTCCTGCGGTTTTTACAGTGCTAGAACTCGGAGCCGGAAACGGCCTACTTTGCCGAGATATCACCTCTTACGCCAAAGAAATGCCTAGGGGGTTCGCTGCTGCACTCAGATATTTATGCCTGGACCGCCGCAGCCCGGAGACTCTAGAGGCTGGAACCACAGGCACAGGCCGCATACTATCCGACGGATTGCCTTTCAAAGGACTGGAGGGCTGCATACTATCCAACGAATACCTTGATGCCTTCGCGGTACACCAAGTCAATATGACGAGTAACGGCCTAAAAGAGGTCTATGTGGGCCTAGAAAGCGATGATTTGGTGGAGGTTACCGGTGAACTATCGGATCCTGCTCTGGCCAGACGCTTCACGGACCTGGGTGCGGTTCTCGTTGAAGGCCAGACCGCAGAGGTTAACCTCTCCCTAGACGAGTGGGCTCAAGACGTGTCAGCGGCGTTAGAACATGGATTCGTTTTGACCATCGACTATGGTAGATTGGCCTCGGAATTGTACTCGATGGAACTTAGGCCTAGAGGAACGCTCACCACTTTCCACCGGCATACCCAGACGGACGCGCCGTTGCAGCGGATCGGCCGACAGGACATGACCGCTCAAGTGGATTTCACCACGGTTATGCAGGCCGGACGCCGAGCTGGACTGGAAACGTTGGGCTTTAGCACCCAGGGGCGTTTCCTTTCCAACCTAGGGTTGCCGCATCTCCGCCGCCACTTGACAGGGTTGGACCTGCCCAGGAGTCAAATAGCCGCCAACAATACGGGCATGCTCGACCTTGCCCGTCCCGGGGGGTTGGGAGACTTCAAAGTTCTGGTTCAAGGGAAGAACGCCGGAACTCCAGCCCTCTGGGGATTGCAGGACACGCAGTCAGAAGATGCTGTCGTCTTGGAGACTAACGTGCCATTGTTGGACGTCAGCCATATAGATCTGATGGAAGGCCGGTATCCCAACACAGCGCTTGAATTTGACTGGGACCCTATGTCCAGCGGTGATACCACGTAGGATCAATCGTAGTGATGAGCGGAGTCATTGATCTCGCTTCAAGCTCTACGGGATGGCCGTGGGGTGTGTGGAGATAGGCGTCTACCCAAGCTTCCTTACGCTCACTGAGGGAGGCCGGATCAGTGAGATTCTTGTCGGCCACCAGAAGTTCCAGGGCAGCGACCCAGTGCTCGAAGTATCGCGAGCCATCATCTTGTTCGACGCGGTAGACCGCCGCTTGTAACTGCCCGCCAAGGGCTTCCGTCCATTCGGTCCACGTGAAGTGGCCCTCCGCTGACAACTGGACTGCCATGGCGAACGCCTGTGCTTGCCATGGCTCGGCAAAAACGGGCCCGTCCTCGTCCTGAGGCAACAGCGGTGACGCCTCGAAACGCTTCGCGGCACTGCGTGGGTCAGGCTGGCTCAAGGTAGTCCTCCCACATATCGATGTACACCGAGTCGTTTGCCGGGGCATCGTCTCCCCATAGCTCTTGGCCAGTGAATCGGACAAGATAGACGTGCTGTGGCTTAGGTTCGCCTGACGAATGCTCGCTGTCAGGCAGATTGAAGACGCCTCGATCACGCTCCACCACACCCGTCTTGCCGCGAGTGTAACGTGGCATGCGCGTGTGTGTTGTTGGGTTCATGTTACGTCCGAGCACGCTTTCCCCGACACGAAACCTCGGCGTAAGTTTCATATCCTTCTCTTCCTTGGGTGTGATCGAAAGATAGTCAACAGCAATCTCCGCCGTCAGAGCCGGTGTATCCTTCACCGTAACCGGGTCTGCTCGGCCACTATCTACTTCGGCACCGGTAACGATTCCTCTCTCTATGATTCGTGTAACGAACGCCGTATACCAGCGTTCGTAGTAGCTCATCCGAAGATAGTCTGAGGCTGGAATGCTTTCGATACCAGTACGCAAACTGCCCGTTCGCAGGGCCCGGACCATTGCGAACAACCGTGCTTCCCATGCCTCATGGAAACCAGGCTCATTCTCCCGGTATCCAATCTCACCCAGCCCCTGCATCCCGCCCATATCGTGGATGCCGTTCATGCGACGCCTCCCACACTTGGCACAGCCACTTTCGCGACCCCAATCATAGAATCTCGCGTTACCAACTCCGCAAGGTCAGCTTCGCCCATAGCTTCCGTTCCCTCCGGGCGCTCCGGCAGCACGAAATACCGGGAAGCCGCATTGCTGTCCCAGACCCGTACTTCAACGCCGCTGAGTAGGTCCAACCCCATCTCTGTCAGCACGCCACGAGGATCAATCACCGTCCTAGAGCGATAAGCTGCGGATTTGTACCATGTGGGCGGCAAACCCAATACGGGCCACGGGTAGCAGGAACACAAGGTACAGACGATGACATTGTGAACCGATGACGTATTCTCCACCACGGTCAGCTTCTCACCCTGACCTCCTGAATAGCCGAACTCGGCGATGGCCGCAGTACCGTCATCAAGCAACCGTTGCTTGTAGTCCGAGTCTACCCAGGCCCGAGCGACTACCTTCGCCCCATTGCGCGGACCAACTTTGTTCTCGAAGGCATCCACCAGCACATCCAGTGCTACCGGATCCACCAGGCCTTTTTCTACCAGCAACGATTCGAGCGCTTTGACTCGTAGCTCAGGGTCCGAAGGGACGTCCGTATGGTCTTGAACGTGATCGGAGCTAGATTGACTCATGTTGGCCTCCTCCATGTGATGAATCCTGCCAGACGAAGCAGAGCGATTGAGACATCATCGTCGGGTGTCTACCCCCTAGGCTGGAAGACGTTCACCTGTCGTTGGTTTCTAAAGATAGCCTTTGTGGAGGGAATAGTAGCGTTAGGACAGGGGATTTGTCCACGTCAACCACGAAATTCCCTGCTGGGCATGTTCAAACGTGATGTGGAAAGTGCTGGACGTGGTCTGAATCTCGTGCAACTTAGCGGGGCGCTTCGTCCTTGAGACCGAAGCCGGTGACGGGCACTAACACGGTATCGTTTCCCAAGATGACGCCTTGCTTCATGATTTCATCGAGACCAGCAAATGCGACCGCCGATGTCGGCTCGGCGAAAACACCCTCTTGCTCCGCCAGGTTCTGTTGCATCTGCACGATATTAGATTCTTCTACTGCTACAGCTGTTCCGTCTACCAGCCGCAGGATATCGAGGATCTGTTCTTGTCGGGAGGGTGCTGCTATGGCGATACCGCCAGCGACCGTCCTTGAGGCTGCCCCTGCGTCCCAGCTCTGATCCGTGAAGGCAGCCACCAGAGGCATGACGCTGCGCGCCTGAACGCAATGAAGCCGGGGTATATCGTCGATGATTCGGGCGGCCTTTAGCTCACAAAACCCCTTGTATGCGCCGATGAACAGGGAGCCGTTGCCCACTGGGAAGACGATGTGGCCAGGAAGCGCTCCGTCGAACTGTCGGGCAACCTCGTATGCAAAGGTCTTCGTGCCTTCGGCGAAGTACGGGCTCAACATGTGAGATGCGTAGACCAGACCGTGTTGCCGATGGAAATCCTTGGCCGCTGCCGTTACGGCATCTCTGGTCCCTTCGATAGGGTGGACTTCGGAGCCATAAACCCTGATTTGCCGCAGTTTGGCCTGGGGAGCATCGGCGGGCACGAATACGTGAGCCTTTATGCCCGCCCGAGCTGCGTAGGCCGACACCGACGCTCCGGCGTTCCCCGACGAGTCTTCGACCAACTCGGTTACCCCGCGTTCCATGGCGACAGAGAGCATCACTGCGGTTCCCCGATCCTTGAACGACCCCGTGGGATTCAAGAACTCCAGCTTCCCGTGCAGATGCCGCATGCCCAGACTCTCGCCGAGGACCTTTAGTTCTACGCTCGGCGTACCCCCTTCTCCCAGAGACACACCGGAACTTGGGTTAATCACTGGTGTCCGGGCTTCGTAGGCGCCTGATTGCCCACTTGGCTTATGGTCAGTTGTATACTCTACATCCAGCGGCGCGGCGCAGTCGCTACAAACATCGACTGACATATCCGCTGGGCGAGTTCTGCCGCATCGCGGGCAACTCAACACGATGTGTGACAAACGATTGCTCCAATAACTAGCTTGCGAGAGTGGAATTCCTGGGCGATGGGGGAACGTTAGCACCTGCCCAGTACTCCGTCAAACGCATTTTGAGTACGTCATGGGATGAAACAAAGCGTGGCGTAGTTACAACGCCGCGCAGTATACTTCAGCACACGAGAAAGAATCAGGTAGGCGGATAATAAGCGCGCCGCCTTTTAACGCAGACGCTGTAGAGTAATTCAGGAACACCCATTAGGCTGGAGCACGGGACGTTCACAGAGAGAGGTTTTTATGAGCACCATCACGCCGGGCCGAGTTCACGTCATCGCCGGTGGCTACCCGCCCGGAGCTTTGAGCGGACACGATATGGACTACGTGCGGCTCAGGCTGCTGGGTTTGCTCGCTGAGCAGGACATAGTCGCCACCACGGGCAACGACTTCAGCGACATTGACCGCTGGTTACCCTCGGCTCAACTGATGATAACCTATGTCGCCGGGCCGTATCTGGACGACAAGCAGAACCAGGTCGTGCGCCGGTGGCTTGACGACGGGGGACACTGGCTGGGTTTGCACGGTACGAGTGGTGGCAAGGCGACGCGGTTGGGAGAAGGCCGAAGGCGGCGGATGGTCAAGACCAGCCACCACGACACTCTCGGAGGTTTTTTTCTCAGCCACCCACCGATACGCAAGTTCCGAGTCGATGTCGTTGACCCCAGCCACCCGCTGACCAAGGACCTGCCGGAGTCGTTCGAGACGGTAGATGAGCCCTACATGGTCGAGATTCAGCACCCTTCTGAGACGAAACTCCTGCTCACTGCGGAGCTGGGCCCTGACAATTCGCCGCCAGGCTCCGGATTCGAGTATGACGAGGACACTGCGCTCCAACCAGATGGCAAGACGCGGATACTAGGGTTCACCCGCAACTTTGGCAAAGGTGGCGTGACCTATATCGCGCTTGGCCACCGTTCAGCTCCGCACCGGAACCAGCCCACAGCGGATTCCAAACCGGAATCCGCTCCAGTCACGCCAGCGGTGCTCAGCACTACCTGGGAATCCGACGCCTACACACAGTTGCTGCGCAATGCGATAGCGTGGGGTGTAGCCTAGCCGCAGGACACAGATTCATGGTGGCTGATCCATTAGGCAACGCCATGTTAGGCGCCGCCAGCTATCTTCAGCAGAATCTCCGCCACGTCCTGGGGTTTAGTTATCATCGGGTCGTGGCCGGTGTCCAGTTGATGCAAACCCCAGTTCGACTGCCGGGCACGCTCGGCAACCGAATCAAACCCCGATTCGCTGGACAGTATGAAGGAGCGGGGAATATCTTGCGCTTCGGAACTGCCCAGCCTCACGGGTTGGGCAAAAGATGCGGACGGTTGAGGGCATAGGCGGGGCAATACCCAGGATTGGTCTTCCGGATCGGCGATGGCCCAGCGCCGCTGGATCTCATCGGCGGTGGAGGGCGGCGGCAAGAACCCCTCACCGTTGGCGATGGCCGCTCTTATCCGGGCGGTGAATTCGGGGCCTCGGACGGCATCAAGCTGGTCGACCATAGCCTCACCGTCCCTAGGCACGACACCGTTCACATAAACCAGGTGGTTTATCCGTTGCGGGCAAATCTCTGCCACTCCGGTTATGACCATTCCAGCGTAGGCGTGGCCCACCAAAACCACATCCTCCAGCCCCTCGCTTAGCAGAAGTCCCTGAACGTCCTTGATATGGAGGTCCAGATCGATGGCTGACGGGCCAATGTATCGAGCCAGGTGAGCACGCTCTCCCATGCCCGTGAGGCTGGGAGAGTAGACCGAGTTGCCGGATCGCCGCAAAAGCGGTTCCACCTTCCACCAACACCACCCGCCGTGCCAAGCCCCGTGAACCAAAACGAAAGTTGCCATTCGTCACATCTCCATATTGGGAACAGCTATGCTTGTCATGATGTAATCGGAGCCTACCGACCACCGTAAATCAGGCCGGTGCGTGAATCATTTTGGCAGGCACTGACCTCCACTTAGTTGCTCTTTACGTGGATGACGAGATGGGATGGCGGCCTGATCAGGATCTAGCGCTAGGTAGCTCTGCTTGTTACCGGAGGCGCGAAAACTGTAATCTCCGGGACCAGGCCCTCGTACGGCTCAATCTCCACCAGCGCAGTCTGAGCGATCGAGCTTTGAGCCAGTTTAGATGTTCCTTTGTCCATGGTCAGGACATTGGGATTACCATGCTTATCCAGGCTCCCCGCCGCGCTGGGGTCCAGAGGGTCGTACCAAGACCCGGTGGACAGTTGCACAACGCCGGGCCGTATCTCAGGCGTGACAAAGGCACCGGCCAGACAAGCGCCCCTATCGTTGAAGATCCGGACCACGTCGCCTTCGAGAATACCTCGCGCTTCGGCATCTTGGGGATTTATCCACACTGGCTCGCGCCCTGATATTTTGCTCCCCCGGCTAATCACGCCAACATCAAGCTGGCTGTGCAAGCGAGTCCGCGGTTGGTTCGAGATTAGGTGCAGTGGATGTTGCTTCGTTTTCTCGGAACCCAGCCACTCCGCAGGCTCGAACCAGGCGGGATGGCCCAGACAGTCATCATAGCCGAAACTGTCGATGGTCTCCGAAAATATCTCTATCTTGCCTGAAGGCGTCTTGAGGGGATTGGCATCGGGGTCTTCACGAAATTTCTCGAACAATACCGGAGGGTCTTCGGGAATGGGAAATTCGAAGTGCCCGTTTTCCCAGAAACGATCGAAGCCCGGCAACTCCATATCTAGCTCGCCCAACTTTTGCCGTGTCTCCTCGTACAGATGCCTCAGCCAGGCATCTTCGTTCCGTCCTTCGGTAAAGGCGTCCCTAAATCCCAGACGCTCAGCCAGAGCCGCGTAGATGTCGTGATCGGTCCGAGCCTCACCTACGGGGGGTATCGCTTGCCGCATGGCGTACCAGAACCGATCGGAAGACACGGCGCCGATGTCGTTACGCTCCAGCGTGGTTGTACAGGGCAGCACGATATCGGCGCGGCGGGCCGCAGCGGTCCACCATGGTTCGTGGACCACGATAGTGTCCGGTTTGCGCCATCCTTGCAAAAGCTTGTTGATGTCTTGTTGCTTATGGAAGGCGTTTCCACCGCACCAGTACACCAGGTGGATGTCAGGATAGGTCAACTCTTGACCGTTAAAATCTATCTTGGCGCCAGGGTTCAGCAGCATGTCGGTAACCCGGGCCACTGGGATGAAAGCCTCGACAGAGTTGTTTCCCGTGGGCAACTTTGGCGACGGCATGGCCATCTTCGGCATGCCCCGTCCGTTGCTGGAACCGTACCCGTAACCGAAGCCGCCTCCCGGCAATCCGATCTGGCCAAGCATGGCGGCCAGAGTAGCTGCCATCCAGTAGGGTTGCTCTCCGTGGTCAGCCCGTTGCACCGACCAACTAACGGCGACCATGGTGCGGCCCGCAGCCATCCGGCGGGCCAACGTGCGTATCGTCAGTGCGTCAATCTCGGTTATCTGAGACGCCCAGTCGGCGGTCTTGGCAACGCCGTCAGTTTCTCCCATGACGTAATCACGGAAGCGTTCGAACCCTACGCAATAGCGAGACAGGAAATCAGCGTCGTATAAGTCTTCGGTGACCAAGGTATGCATCAATCCCAACATCATGGCTGTGTCGGTGCTGGGCCTGATCGGCAACCAATCCGCGTTCAACTCTCCACCGTCGTCCCGCAACGGGCTGACGCACACGAACTCTACGCCGGCGTCTCGTACCCGCTTAAGCCAATCCGGGCTGTCGTGAGCGCCGACACCATCCTTGTTGACTTGCGCATTCTTCGGAGACATACCGCCGAACAGAATCATCAGGTCCGTGTGCTGAGCGATGGTCGGCCATGATGTGATCTGCCCAACCACCGGCTCCATGGTGCCTAAGATCCGGGGCAAAATCACCGTTGCCGCCCCGAAACTGTAGTTGGTGACCTGCCTGACAAACCCGCCGAAGCAATTGAAGAAGCGTTGGAGTTGACCGTCGGCACTATGGAAACAACCGGCGCTGCCCCAGCCGGAACTGGCATACATCGCCTGGTTTCCGTGGGTATCCTTGACCCGCTTGAGTTCCTTCGCAAGAAGGTCCAACGCCGTATCCCATGACACGGCGACAAAGGGTTCAACACCACGCCCAGCTGTATCGCTTTCATGTCCCCGTTCCAGCCAACCCTTACGCACCATAGGACTCGTGATCCGGTTTTCCGCGTGGACCGCGCTGGGGATCGACTCGATCAGAGGGCTCGGATTGGGGTCTTTTTCAAAGGGTTCTACGCCGACGACCTTACTATCCTCTACTTCGACGGTATATATCCCCCAATGGGAGCCCGATTGGAACTTGCTCATCTAGTCTCCTATGTATGGGAAATCCGGGTTAAGAGGTTCTTATCGGATAAATCCTAAGCTGACGGCTGGAGGAAGCGAAATGCTAGAGGACCGGAATCAACATTTGCATTTGGCACCAATCGGCCATGACCAGGTTTATATCCAAGCCTTTATCGCCCCTATTCATCACGTCCATCGGTCTCGCCCTCGACACCGGCTTCAATCTCTTCCTGATTATCGGCGGCGAGGTCCGACGGGGTCCGGATCAACCGGGGCTGGCAACGCACGGCAGTGGTTAAGAAGCCGCTGTGAGCCACCATGCGATGGTCCGGACGAACGCTACGATCGGTGACGTGCCAGGTACGCAGGAGAGTTTCCGTTGTTTCTATGATTTGGAACCGAGTGTCCGCTTCCAGAGCTAGAACCAGTTTTTGAACCTGTAGCACGGTGGGCAAGAAGCTAAGGAGGATGCCTCCCATGACCAGGCAGTCGCCGACGGTGGACACCGCCTGCCAGGGTTCGGGAACGTCCAAGACCACCCGATCTACGTCCCGCTCGGAGATTCCTTCGTAGATATCGCCGATCTTGATCTCAAGATTTGGGGTTTCGCCCAAGACCTTTTTGATGTTGGATTTGGCTTTGGGCAGCCAAGACTCCTGAATCTCGTAGTTGATAACCCGGCCCTTATCGCCCACGGCGCGCAGCAAAGCGGAGGTAAGTGCCCCGGACCCCAGTCCGCCCTCAATCACGGTGGCTCCGGGGAAGATGTCTCCCAGAGTGACGATGAGCCCCAGATCCTTTGGGTAGACGATCTGCGGCCCCCGGGGCATCTGAAGGACGAAGTCTCCCAGGGTTGGACGGACCGCCAGAATCACGTGGCCCTTGTCTGTCCGGTACCAGTCGCCCACGCTGTGGCCAATCAACTTATCATGGTCCAAACGGCCTAGATGGCTATGAAACACCTGTGCGTCCGCCAGTGTCAGCAGATTGCGCCGGCCTTTGCGGTCTTGAATCAGCGCCAGGTCGCCTATCTGAAAACAATTTCTATCGACGGTCAATGATTCAATCCTGTGAGCGAAAGTATGGTGAACTCGTTGGTTTTCTGCCTCACCGCCGATTATTGTACGCCATTTCCTCAGTCGTGAGGAATCTCGCCTCCGGAGTGGCAGAATCTGTGCACCTGCTCCCGGCGGTCTTGGCGAAGGCACCCAGGCTAGGGTAAAGTTGGAGTTGCTATGACACCACGTCACTTCACATTGGAAGAAGCCAACGCCATGTTGCCCTGGTTGGCCGAAACCTTCTCGGCCCTCATGCCCATCAGAGAGGAGTTGGTTCAGGAGCAGGAGCGGCTATTGGTTATGATGCGGGGCGGCCGGGGCAATGGGTCGTCCAGCCACGGCACGGAGATTACGGAACTACAGCGCAAGGTGGACCGTCTCACCGAAGATCTGCAACGGGTGGCCCGGGAAATCTCCCAGCGAGGCATCATCGTCAGGGATATCGGCCGCTGGCTGGTGGACTTCCCCTCTATGCGGGAGGGCCGCGAGGTTTACCTGTGCTGGGTCCGTGGCGAACTGGAGATTGGTTTCTGGCACGAGACCGACACAGGTTTCGGCAACCGTCAGCCGATCTAAGACTTTTACAGCCTTCCAGACTCTCTTGCCCAGCCCCGGTAGCTTTTCCCCATCACTACGGCTATCATGTCTCCAAGATTCAAGCAGGCTAAATTCCACCCTATAGGAGGCTAAGCCATGGCAGACGGCTTTACACTTTGCGTAGCAACCGTTGGCGGAGGACTCTCCCGCACCGTGGACGGAGGAGAAACCTGGGACCGCATCCGCGACCCCATACCTTCGGAGTCCAACATCAGATCCCTATACGTGTATCCGGATAACCCCCACCGCATCCTCGCCGGGACCGACTTGGGTCTCTTCCGCAGTGAGGACAATGCGGGCACCTGGGAAAAGATAGAGGCTCCCTTCGACGATCGTCAGATATGGTCGGTGACGGTGGACCCCTCCGACTCCGAGACGATATTTGTCGGCACCAGGCCCGACGCGTTCCGGTCCCGGGACGGTGGCAAGACCTGGGACGAACTGGACATCGGCGTAACCATCCCCTGCCCGGTGGGCATACCCCGGACCACCAACATGATTGTGGACCCTCGGGACAACCGCACCATCTGGGCGGGAATCGAGGTCGACGGCGTGTACAAGAGCTTGGACGGAGGCGATTCCTGGGTCCATCTACCCGATCTGGGAGACGACCCGTTCCACGGAGACATCCACGGCATGGCCCTCAAACCGGGCAGCACCACGTCGATCTACTGCACCAGCCCCTTTGGGATCGCCACCAGCACCGACGAGGGAGAGAGTTGGGACTACCATTACTTCCCCAAGTTCAGCGAACAGGACCGCCGGTCTTACTGCCGGGGCATGCTGATCAAAGCGGACAACCCGGATGTGATGTTCGTGGGCAACGGCGACGCCATCCCCGGAATCACCGGCACCATCCAGCAGACCAAGGACGCTGGCAAGACCTGGCAAAGTCTGAACCTCCCGGTGCCGCCCAACTCGGTCGTGTACTGGTTCGGCACCCATAAGGCGGTTCCCAACGTTATCGCCGCCGCCAGCCTGTACGGCTACGTGTACACCAGCACCGACGGCGGAGAGAACTGGACCAAGCTGGCCAAGGAGTTTGGCGAGATTAGGTCCGTGGCGGTGATGCCTAACTAGGGATACCAATCTAGAAACCTAGAACAATGGTGATGCGTGTAGGGGCGGGTTTGAAACTCGCCCCTACTGTTTGGCGTAGATATGGTCCAATGGGCACCGAACTAAAACGCTAGATAAACCTGGCCCGCTCCCTGGCCGCTGCGGCGTGGTCGATGTACACGGTGATGACTTCTGTGAAGAAGTTCATGGCCTCTATGCCTTGCTCCCGGTGGCCCACGCCGGAGGCACCGAGGCCACCGAAGGGCAGATGGACTTCACCGCCCAATGTGGGTGCATTTACGTGAACCATGCCAGATTCCACCGTGTTGATGTATTCAAACGCCTGGGTCAGGTCCTTGGTATAGACCGATGAGGATAGCCCAAACTTAACGCTGTTGGCGATCTGGATGGCGTCCTCCAAGTCTTCCGCCTTCAATACTGTTAGCACCGGTCCGAATATCTCTTCCTGGGCGATACGCATGTCCGTCTGAACGTCGGCGAATATGGTGGGCTCGACATAATAGCCCTGATTGAAGATGCCCCCGGTGACAGCGTGGCCGCCTTGGACCAATTCAGCGCCTTCCTCGGTCCCTATGCCGATGTATTCCATCACGGTGTCGAACTGGGCCTTACTCGCCAGGGGGGAAACGTCCACTTCCGGATCCAAGCCGTCGCCGATCTTTAATTTGCTGGTCCGGTCGATGAGTTGCTCCATGAACTCGTCGTAGATAGCTTCTTCCACGATGACCCGGCTGGTGGCGGTGCAACGCTGACCGGTCGACCCGAACGCTCCCTGGATTATTCCTCCCAGAGCCTTGTCGATGTCAGCGTCGGCCAGGAGAATAACGGCGTTCTTGCCGCCCATCTCACACTGGACTTTCTTCAGCAGACTCGCCCCGTGGGAGTAGATACCCGTTCCAATCTCGGTCGAGCCGGTAAATGAGATGCCTTTGACCAGCGGGCTTTCCACCAAAGCGTTGCCCACCGAGCCTCCGGGACCGGTGACCACGTTCAAGACACCCGCCGGCAGCCCAGCCTCCTCAAACACTTCCATCAGCTTGATAGCGCTCCAGGGAGTGGCGGAGGCGGGTTTGAAGACGATGGTGTTGCCGCAGATCAGTGCCGGAGCAATCTTCCAGGCCGGAATGGCAAGGGGAAAGTTCCATGGCGTAATTATGGCCACGACTCCCAGAGGCCGACGCGTCGTATAGGCTACCGTGTCGGGAAGCTCCGACGGGGTGGTGTAGCCGAACATACGCCGTCCTTCTCCGGCCGCGTACTCCATGATATTCAGCGAGCGTTTGACTTCACCCTGGGCATCGGACAGGGGTTTCCCTTCCTCCAGGGTTATCGTCCGAGCGATGTCGTCGCCTCGTTGACGCAATATCTCGATAGCGCGAAACAAGATTCCCGCCCGGACCGGAGCAGGGGTGTTGGCCCAACCGGCCAAAGCCTCGTGGGCGGCGTCCACCGCTTTCAAGGCATCGTCCACGCCGGAGGTCTGGAACTCGGCCAACACCGACTCATTGCTGGCCGGGTTAGTTATCGTGTACGTACGGCCCGTGGACGACTCTACCCACTTGCCGCCGATGTGATTGTTATATCTGGTTACCTGGCTAGTTGCCATGCCAGCTCCTTCTAGGTAATATTCTCGCCACGAGGTTTGCGGGTACGGTAGCACCCAACGCCGGTCAGGGCAAGCGGCGTTTTGGGGAAGAAAGGAGCATGGATGGACAATCCCGAAGAAACCGGCTCGGTGGTCCAGGAATCCTCCGGGTCAGCCGGCATATCTGACGATTCAACGTTTCCCCTGTCTCCCAGGGTATTGTTCCAGGTATTTTGGGCGGCGCTACGACTGGGTTTGACCTCGTTCGGAGGTCCTATCGCCCACCTGGGTTATTTCCGGGAAGAGTACGTCGTCCGGCGCAAGTGGTTGGACGAGCAGAGCTACGCCGATGTGGTGGCTTTAGCCCAGTCGCTGCCTGGCCCGGCCAGCAGCAAGGTGGGCATCATTGTGGGGACGATCCGGGCCGGACTGCCGGGAGCGGTTCTGGCCTGGCTGGGATTCACTCTGCCCTCGGCATTGGCCTTGATTATGTTCGGCTATGGGATACAACAGTTCACGGTAGCCGACGCCGGATGGCTCCACGGATTGAAACTGGCTGCGGTTGCCGTGGTGGCCCAAGCGGTTTGGGGGATGAGCCGGAACCTGGCCCCAGACCGGTCTAGGGCCACGATAGCCATCGTCGCCGCTATTCTCACGTTAACCTGGTCCAAGGGGATGTCGGCCATCTTCGGCTTCGACTGGCCCTCGGCGCTGACACCGGTATTAATCATCGTCGTGGCTGGCGCGGTCGGTTGGCGGCTCCTTGCCGTACCGGCCTCCCAAACTGATCGTGTCGCTATATCAAAGCGGATCCGGCCCTGGATGGGTATCGTGGCTCTGGTGCTGTTCTTCACCCTGCTGATAGGGCTACCCTCCCTCAGGCAGGTGTTCAGCGAGAACGAAACCCTGGCAGTGGTGGACAGCTTCTACCGGTCCGGGTCTTTGGTGTTCGGCGGAGGACATGTGGTCCTTCCCTTACTCCAGTCGGAAGTTGTAGCTCCGGGCTGGGTGAGTGAAGAAGCTTTCCTAGCCGGCTATGGAGCGACCCAAGCGGTCCCCGGCCCACTATTCACATTCAGCGCCTACCTGGGGACGGTTATGAAGCCGGAACCCAACGGGGCCATCGGAGGCTTTATCGCGCTTGGCGCGATTTTCCTGCCCGCCTTCTTCCTAACGATAGGGCCGTTGCCTTTCTGGGACATGATGCGAAGGCGACCGGCGTTTCAGTCGGTTCTGCGTGGCGTGAACGCAGCTGTGGTGGGGTTGTTGCTGGCGGCGCTGTACGACCCGGTCTGGACCAGCGCAGTAAAGGGAGCGCCTGACTTTGCTTTGGCAGCCGCTGCCCTGGGTCTGCTGATGCTCTGGAAATTCCCGCCGTGGCTGGTGGTGGTTCTAGCGGCATTGGGCGGGGCGGGACTCGCCATGATCTAAAGTCGGGGATCTGAGCGGCAGAAGCGATTGTAGCGGGTGCGCCAGGGGATGGAGGACGAGCCTGCGGAGTGGTTACAACGCCAGGGACGGTGCGTCCCTGTTATCTTCCCAGTTCCATGATTCCTTTCATTTTGGACGGCGTGGAGCGCCGAATCATCAGCACCTCGCCCTGAACCGGGGCTAGACGAAGGGCTAGCCCTTTGGGGCGTGTATTTAGAGGCTGTTGGGAGTTCTGGCCGACCCGGCTGATCGCGAATCAGCCGCGTGTTGACAATGCCTCTCCATCTGTCCATAGTCAGTCCAAAATAGCGAGACTAAGGCCCCAGAGGACGCTATGCCTGAAGCTCCGGATCTAGAAATCATCAAAGATTTCCTTAACCGGAAGGTCCAAGGGACAGTGGTGAAATCCGCCAAGGTGATTCGGCCCACCGTGTTACGTTCGATCGCCGGAGATTTCGCTTCGGATATCCAGGGCAGGACCCTCGGCCCGTTCCAACGGCAAGGAAAGTTCCTTTTGGCGGAGCTTTCTGGAGACCGGCGTCTGGTTATCAACCCCATGCTCACCGGGGCCCTCCAGTTCTGCGAGCCTAAGGTGCGGGTGCTGAAAAAGACCTGTTTCTCTCTAGGATTGAGCGGAGGAGATGAACTCAGGTACCTGGACGACCGGCAGATGGGCCTGGTCTATTACGTTACCGAGGACCAGATGCCCCAGGTTCCCCGTTTGGACGACCAAGGCGCCGATGTTTTGTCTGGGCTGTCGCTGGAGGAGTTCCGGTCCCGGTTGACTCGGTTCCACGGGGAGATTAAGGGCGTGCTCACCCGGGGAGCTTTCATCTCCGGCATCGGCAACGCCTACTCGGACGAGATTCTGTTCGCCGCCGGGCTTTCTCCTTTCCGCAAAACCCGGTCGCTGGGAGACCAGGAGTTGGAGTTATTGCACGAGCAGTGCCGGGCCGTAGTCTTAGAAGCTATGGATGTGTTGCGGGACCGCATGGGTGACGACATACACGTGAAGATCCGGGACTTCTTGAAGGTTCACCGCAAGGGCGGCCAACCATGTCCCAACTGCGGAGGAAACATAACCCAGATCAACGCCAACCAACGCATCACCAGCTACTGCCGCCACTGCCAACCGGGGATGCTGATAAAGAACTGATCCAAGCGCGTCCGAGGGATCAGTCGAGCATACATGGTAAATAAAAAGGGTCCGGATTTTTCCGGACCTTTTATGATTCCACGTCGATACGAACGTCTGATAATTTGGAGCGGGAGAAGGGATTTGAACCCTCGACCTTCTCCTTGGCAAGGAG
>CAXEOX010000048.1:0-20814 GCA_963997925.1 uncultured bacterium | reverse complement strand
CCGGTGGGGAAACAGGAGCCCAATCCGCTGAGCCTATCCCTGCGCAGCCTGAGGCCCAGTCCGGCGAGACCGCAATAGAGACAGAAGAGCCCATGCCTGCTCCGGAGGAAGTGTCGGAACAACCCCAGGTAGGATCGGAGACCGATCCTACACCAGCGGTTACCGTCGAGTCAGACCCGCCCGCAAATGATTCGGTTCCTGCGGAGAATCTGTCTGACCTAAGCCACACCAGGGCCACCGGAACATCGTCCTCCGCCCCAATGCCCAACAGGACTCGAACCGATTCGGAACGCCCTATTCCTGAGACGTCTGTAGGTCCTGCTGTCTAGGTAAGTATGGGGGTAGGTATACTCCTGATTCTCTTCGACCTCAGGAACATGTGGGATCCAAGCTTTATTCCCGGACCCACTTCGTACAACATGTCTTCTATATTCCCGGAAGCTCTTCGGGACGCAGCTATCTCCGCATTCGGCCTGACGTTCTACGGCACTATGTTCTCCCCCATAGGAGGCGCATTGTCCGGGTTTGCCGTATACCGATGGAGAACACGAAATATAAGGACTGAAGACGCCCGGCCCTCATCTAAGCCGCCGCAGGACGTAATCTCGTCCGTGCTACACGTTCTTATTGGCTCGGTGCTAGGAATCGGAGTGGTTTGGCTAGTGTTACAGGCTTATCCTGCCTATACGTGGTCCTAGCGCCCCTTCGCCGAAGGCTTGACTCCGATTTTGGTTTCGAAATTACAGAGACCCGTCTATAACGATGTCCAGAACGGCTGGCTTGCCGGAGGCCACGGCCCTGGCAACTGCGGGAGCTATCTCCTCCGGTGCGACTATTCTTTCCCCGTGGACACCCATGCTTCGGCCTATGGCCGCTATATCAAATGGGGTGGGGAAATCAGAGTACGGAAGCTGGCTGCCGGCCGGTTCCGATAGCTTGAGAATGTCCCGTTGATAGACGTTGAAGTTAACCTTGAGCACTCGGTACATACCGTTGTTGCAAATCACGAAGATGCACGGAATGTTGTCATTGGCGGCGGTCCACAGGCCTTGGATGGTCATCATGGCGCTGCCATCACCGATTATGCCAAAGACGGGCCTATCGGGGTAGGCGCATTGGGTGCCTATGGTCGCGCCGATACCGCCGCCGATGGACTGTCCTCTAACTCCGACAAGGTCTTCCCGCTTCTCTGCTTTGAAGTAATGACGCAGCGCGCCCCTGTTGCTTATCGCATCGTCTACCACGATGGCGTTGTCGGGTAGGGCTTTGGATAGCTCATCCATCATCCTAGCGGGGGTCATGGGACGGCTGTCCCACTTCTCGGACACCGACTCGTCAAAGGCCCGCCGCTTTGCTACTGCTCCATTGACGGATGATTGGAGGCGGGTTTTTATCTCGTCGACATTTGCGGGAGTTAGTTGCGGTTTCAATGACGCGATCAACTCCTCGATACCCAGGCGGCAATTGGAGATGATGCCTACATCAGTGGGTTCAGACCTGCCCACCCGCCCGTGGATCGGGTCGATGTGGATCAGCTTTGCGTCCTGACCCAATATTACGTCGCCCCAGTAAAACAATTCGTCAAAAGTATCCATGCCGATCGCCAGAACTACGTCAGATTGTTGCAGTGTTTCCCGGTCGGATGTGACTCTCAGAGAGTGGTTGCCCATGAACTGAGGATGGGTTGTGGGAAAGGCTACCTCAGCGCCCCGTGACTGGAATACCGGGAGGCCAAGCAATTCGGCCAGCTCAACGGCTTGGTCCACCGCGCCATCGTCGGAGACCCGATCTCCCACAATCATCATGGGCGACTTGGCAGCGGCCAACAGCGACGCCGCTTCTTGAATGCCTTTCAGACTTGGCCTGGTAGCGTCGTCTACCTTGTTTGAGGGTACGATGTTCATCTCCGCCGTGGCCTCAAGAGCGTTGGAGGAGAAACCGACGTACACCGGGCCCTTGGGATGGCTGTTGGCTTCGTTGAAAGCCCTTCTGATTACACTCGGGATCTGGTCGGGGAGGGTACACTCCACCGCCCATTTGGTGACGGGGCGCACCAGGTTAGCCAGGTCGGTCATAACTTCATTGACCTTGCGGGAGTCGTAATTGGCCGAGGTCACAACCATAGGCGTTCCGGTGTTCAAGGCGTCCAACATGAGGGCGATGCCGTTGGCCAACCCGCTGTCCACGTGCAAGCCCACGAAGGACGCTTTCCCGGTGGCCCTAGCGTAGGACTCCCCCATGCCCACAGCGACGCTTTCCTGCAAGGCGAGGATGTACTTGAACTCCGGGTAATCTCCCAGCAGATCTATAATCGGACCTTCACTGGTCCCTGGATTGCCAAAGATATATTCCACTCCCTCTGCTTTCAGCATCTCCAGCAGAGCCTGTTTTCCAGTCATGGTTTGGGACATTGAAGCACTTCCTCCCTGATTAGTAGCAGAATGCCGGGCTGGGCAATCGTCCTTGCGACGATTGATCCTAGACGCCAACGCTCCGTATTATACGTCTATCCGGTACGCGCGGACGGCGGTGTCGTGAAGCATGTCGGCGCGTTCGGTTGCCGAATAGCTTCGGGTCAGAATCTTAAAGGCGTTGTACATCACGTTGTATGAGAACGACACCTTGTCCGGCGGGAAATTACTCTCGAGCATGCACCGGTCCGGACCGAACTGTTCGATGCAGTAGGTCAGCCACGGCGACATGGCCACGGCCAGTTCTTCCGATCCGATGGGAACCTCCCGGGCGTGCCAACCGAATCCGATGCGGGGCATTCCCAAGCCGCCTAGCTTGACGACGACATTGGGACAGGCGGCCACTGCGGCGATACCTTCCCGCCAGACCGGTAGCACCTCATCATCCTTGTTGGCATAGATGCCCGTTCGGCTGAGACCACCGATGTGGTTAAGGATGATGGTTAACTCTGGTACGGATTTGGCGAAGTCCGCTAACTCCGTTAGTTGGGGGAAAGATTGCATAGTGTCCAGTGACAATCCCATCCGTGCCAGCACTTTCGCCCCTTCCCGGAACTGGCTGGTGGCCAGGACGCCCTGAGTTTCCCGGTTTTCCCAAGAGGGATCCACGTTCCAGGTCACGTTGTGCCGGATGCCTTTGAACCGGTTGGGGCTGGCGGCCTGCAACGCTTCCAGGACCGGTGCCACTTTGTCCCCCAACTTCAGGTCGGCGTGACCGACGATGGCCGCCGCCGCCCTGCTGGGACCGTAAACGCCGCTATTGCTGGCAGCGGCCAGACCCTGTACGAACTCCACTTCGCCAACTGGGCGCAGTTCTTCGGGACCGTCCACGCGATACATGGAATTCGCTTCAACGAAGGCAGTGGAGCGAACGTTATGTCCACTGTAGATGTCGGCGTTCAGCTCGTGAAGCAGATACGTCTGGTAGGGAATGCTCCTTGCCCGTAGGTCCCAGAAATGGTGATGGGGATCGCAGATGGGCAGTTCCGGCTCCAGGGTGGGTTCTTGGGTTAATGCGAGCCAATCGTTGCCGCCGTACGGCATGGTTGTGCCTCCTTGTTCCAAGCGGATTCTAATTTTGCAAACTTCATTCCAAACCGCCCGCCTAAATGTCATTCCGTTCCTTAGGCGGAAGGAGAGGAATCTGAAGCTGTTTGGCCTAGAATGCCCGAGATTCCTCTCTACGCTCGGAATGACATTGTCCCCAATGGAAGTGTTCTGAATTCCAGTTTGTTTGAGAACTCTCACGGGGAATGTATGGGTCAACACTACTCTTCGAAGTTCGGCCCATGCGTAGAAGCCCCAGCCGGGGGTGCGCTAGATAGGCAGTGCCTGCTCGGCATGACCATCCGGCAACCCAACCCCAAAGGCGTTGACGTTGAAGGCCAGCATGGCGTAGCAACCCAAGAGATTGCAAAGTTCGGTAACGCCCAGAACCCCGAACTGACCGATAGCGGCGTCAAAGGCGCCCTGGCTGACTTTACGAGTGCGGAAGAACTCCCTTCCGATATCCACCACGGCGGATTCGTCCGGCGCCAGGTTGGGTAGGTCCTTCTTGTCTCGCAGGGCGTCGACGATGTCGTCCCGCAATCCGGCTCGGCGGGCAGCCGGGGCGTGGGCGTTCCAGATGAACTGGCAATCGTTCTCCCGCGCCGCGACGAGCATGCCAAGCTCCCGTATCCGGGGCTCCAACGATGTTTCAGTGCGCAAGAACAATGCAAGATCCAACGCCCGTTTAGCCACCTCCGGCGCGTTGAACATCACCGAGCCGGGACCGACAGTCGGTATCTCGCCCCGCTCTTGCACTATCTCGTCAAAAACGGCCCTCTGGGTCTCAGGAATGCTTTCTCTGGTCACATTAGGTACTCGTGCCATAACACTCTCCATCCGGGTGAATTAAGCTTCTTGCTAGTCTCAGTAACCCTAAACTACGTTCCAGCGAGGGTTGGCCTCGGCTTCAACCTTGAGCCGGTCTACGATCCAGTCTCTGACCGGCTCAGCGATGTAGAAGGAAGGAGCGATCAGATCGCTCTCGTCCTTGATGATGCCCTCTTTTATGGCTGCGTCCGCTGTTGGCGAGTCGGGACGGATGCGAACGCCCACCCGCAGATTGGCCAGTGCTGGTTCGATCTCATTCAGAAAGGCTAGCTTGGCCTCAACGGTCTCTCGGGTCTCTCCGGGCTCGCCGAAGGACTGGGAAACAGTGTAGTTGATGCCGATTCTGTCGCAGCGCTGGCACACTTCCCGGAGGGGAGCCAGCCGGCTTTCCAGGCTAAACCGCTCCGTGTCTTCTTTGGTCTTGTTGGTAACGATGACCAGGCCGGAACCGGCTTCCCGCATCAGTTCCAGCACTTCGTCGTCGCAGGACTCGGGAACGGGAGCCAGGTAGCTGTTCCAATGGACCTTGAGGTCGGCGTCCATGATGGAGCGACACAGGGCTTTGGCGTAAGGCAGGGGGACGTTGAACCCCGAATCGATGAAGAATATCTTGCGCAGGTTGTAGCGATCCTGCAGGTCCCGAATATCGTCTATGACATCTTCGATGGGGCGCAGCACCCGCCAGGAACGAGTGTCGTTCTCAGCGATTATGGAGTTGGAGAATGCGTTGCCCAGCTTGGTCACGACGCCGATGCCGAAGCCCGCTTTCTCGTACCGGGCCATGTCCAGTTGGTCCAACCGGGGCGGCTTGGAGAACTCGGAGTAAGCCAGTCCTTGCCGCACGATGGATCCGGAGACGTCCCGATATACCAAGCCGGGCATGTTGAGATAGGTCTCGCCGCTTTCCATGGCCTCAGCCAGTTGGGCGAAACTCTCCCCACCGTCACCGGCCACTCCCAAGTCGGGTTCCAGATAGTCGAAGCAAGCCTCAGGGAGAAGGCTGAAGCCCGGCCCGCCGCATACGATGGGCGCTTCGGTGATGGACCGAACTTTGTCGATAACCTCTTTGGTGCCCGGCAGCGTCCACTGGGGGTCCATGTAGCTGACGTTGTCCAGGTTGCGCAGGGAGATGCCGATGAGGTCTGGTTTGAACTCCCGAACCACTCTTTCGGTTTCGTCCAGATAGTCTTCAGAAAACATCAGGTCCAGAATCTTGACATCGTGCCGCTCCGGGTCCAGATACCCGGCGATGTAGGCCAAGCCAATGGGCGCCGGGAAGGCGTTCATTCGGCTCATTAATCTCTGGTGTTTGTTGGTGGCGATGAGTAAGATTCGCATATTCGGATCTACCTCGCTGCGATTGTTGGTTCGTGGCTAGACATCTCTTACCCTGATGCCAGTCCGAGACCAACTGCTGAACGGACCGGAGCGTTTGGGGCGGACGGCCCGTGTTCAAGTCTGTTCGCCGCTATTGTAGGAACAGTCCCGCGTGAGGTCAAATCTTAGCGATTCGAGAAGGAGTTGGTCTACGTCTAGTGCGTTAAAGCAGGGTCCCATGGCATAATGCGGGCAGACAGATACAGGAGGCAACCTGACATGGGTATGATAAATTTTTACGAGGGTGCGGAAGCCACTCAGCATTATATCGGCAAACTTTCCAGTACTCTTTCTCAAACATACGACTTAAGCCGAGCCGGTGCTCCGATAGGGGACGGCGAAGCTTTGTCATGCACATTGCTAGAGGTGGAGCCGGGCACCAAGATCAAACTGTTCAACTCAGCCAGTCCCAGCCAAGGCGAAGGATGCACGGAGATAACCATCAAAGCTTTTGTGGAGAACAGATGCGTCCCCTACTTCAACGTTGACGCGTCGGACGACGAGGTTGAAGTGCAGGTACATAAGGGGAGCGGCGAGCCGGGCAGGGTCTCTAGGATCGAGGTCCAAAGCGCCTGAGCTTCTTCGCGGCATAAAGGCCATGACTTATCGGTTGCCAGTGATGTGGCATGGAGAGGAATCCGTGATGGGGCTGGTCCCGTCACTCCGAGATTCCTCTCCTTCCGCCGAAGGATCGGAATGACAATCGTCGCGGTCACGTGGACACCACGTCAACTGGAACTTGGCAGCTTTATTCCGAAACGTTTCCGCTTGGCGAGTTTGGATCCGAGAGGAATGAAGAGCGGAATTGAACGCCCCAGCGCCCATCGATCTTGGTGAAGATCCATAGCGTCGGAAAGGCGTTGTATTCGGTGCCATCAGCCCGGCGTCTGGATTGGTTTATGGCTAGATGCACTTTGTCCGCGCTTGATTGCACGGCCTCGATGGATGTTGTAGCAGTGTGATGCCATTCTTGCGCTGCGAGGGATGCCGTCGCATTGTCACCCCTGGTAGCGCGGAAATCAGCCTCGGTTCGCCACACCTGGAACTCGTTGTCTCCCGACAGCCTTCGATGCGGGAAATGCATCTCGGCAACCATCCCTTCCATGTCGCGGGCGTTGAACGCATTGTTCCAACGTCCGAAGGAAGCTTTTGCTTGTTCGATGGCATCCGGCATGCTGTCTCCCCCTTTTATTTCCGCTTAGGCCTTCCAGCGAGTAGCCGGCTTCCCAGCGGCTAGAATCTTGAACTGACCAACGCTACTCGGTCTTTAGCCCGCCGCCGGAGCGAATAGTACTTTCACCGTCTTGGCCAACTTAACGTCCACCGCCCATGCGACGTCCAGCACCGCGACTAGGCTCCACACCATGGAAGCTCCTTTTATGAAAGCATACGGCGGATCGTCCTTATGGATATGGATCCGGGCCTTGTAGCTTGCGTTCATATCAGCTTCCAGGTGGGTGGGGGCGAGAAATCCAGCGCTGCCAATCACGTAGGAGTGTCTGTGCTCCAACATTTTCTTGGTAGGGATTCTCAATGCGTAGGAGTTCATCACGTGACCGCCCGGGCCAGGGCGAATCATTCGGCCCATCGGGCGATGCTCAGTGTCAGGCGCGATCCATCGCACTTCGTAGACTAGGTCAACGCGGCCGCTCCTAACCTTGGCGTCACGCAGGGCATTCAGCCCCACTCCGATATCAATGGTATCTCCAAGCGAGTAGGGCTGATCTTTGAAGACCAGATCAACCGCCAAAGAGCGGGTCCAAGAGTAAATCACCGTCAGTGTCCTCCGCTAGCCGCCGAACACGATGCGAGGATCGGTTCGATTAGGCAACTCCGCCAAATATCATATCAAAACAGGTTGCCTTTACATCCGTAACTTGCCTGTTGGCTCACTCCGACGTACTATTCACCCGTAAATGTCGGTCCCTATCGGGCGCTGCCTCGGGTCACGCCTGTACCGAAAGATAAAGGAGAAGCCTCATGGCCGGTATCTTAGACGCCGATACCCACATCGCCGAACCGCCCGAGATGTGGGACTACTTGGACCCGGAATGGAAGCCAAGGCGCCCCGTCATCGTCAACGTGCCTGAGGACACGGTCTATGGCCGGTCGGACCACATGTGGCTCATCGACGGGAACATATTCCCCAAAGCGGCGGGCAAAGGGGGCAACCGGTTGGTGACTCCCTCGGCCCAGAGCGGTATCCGAGACAGGGTGGACATCAAGGCACGGGAACTTCTCGATCTACCTCTGCGCTATCAGGACATGGAGGCCACCGGCGTGGATTCCCAGGTGGTTTACCCCACGCTGTTCCTCGCCTTCCTTACCTACGACCCAGCATTTGAAGCGGCGCTATGCCAGGCCTATAACCGATACATGGCCGACGTGTGGGCCAAGTCCGAAGGACGGATCAAGTGGGTGGTTGTACCACCACTGCGGGATATCGAAGCTACCATCCGAGAGATCCGGTTCGGCCGGGATAACGGAGCCTGCGGGGTCTTCTTCCGCGGGATCGAGAAGGACCTAACACTGGACGACCCCTACTTCTTCCCCATCTACAGCGAGGCTCAAGACCTGGACCTGGCCATATGCATCCACCAGGGCCAAGGCTCGCCGGCGTTGAACAACCTGGTGGACATCCAACGCAGCGCCACCTTCACCCACGGGCGGCTTCCTCCCATCGTCGCGTTCCGGAACATCATAGCCAACAAGCTACCGGAGCAGTTTCCCGGCATTCGGTGGGGATTCATAGAGACCGGAGCGTCGTGGATACCCTTCGTGTTCCACCAACTGGCGGGAACATACCGGGCTGACCCAAGCTTCTGGGGACCTCAGCTGTTCGAGGAAAACCACATCTGGGTATCGTACGAACTGGGGGAAGATCTGCCCTATCTGCTGAACTTCATCGGCGAAGACCACATAGTCGTGGGGACAGACTACGGCCACCACGCACCGGGAACGACGGACCGGCTGGCCTCCGACCCATCGGCACAGGTCCACATGGTGAAGGAGTTGAAATCCCGTCCGGAGCTCTCAGAGCGCACGCTAGAGAAGTTCTTCGTAAACAACCCACACGCATTGTACGGGGTCAAATAATCGGGGCAAAAGTTGCGGCGCTCAGCCTGCCTTGAGGGCAGACTCGAATGCCTCGAAGATTGCGTCATTAGACTGGCGCAAGATGGTGGTGTTGACCGTAAGTCTGGTTATCCGGTCGGTCCCGTCGTCCGGATAGAGGAAGACTTGGTTGCGGCTAAGGCTTTCAATCACCTTCTCCGTGTTTACATCAGCCGCGAAGGTCAGCGGGAAAATATTGGAGCCATGGTCGAATTCCCGTGTCTCCATGCCCGGTAAGCTATTAAGCCGCTGGACCAAGTCCCGCCCTTGTTGCAACGCCGCTCCGAACCGCTCTTCAAAACCGTCAGTCCCCTGTAGTGCCAAAGCGGCGGCGAAATAGGAAGAAGCCAACCCGCCGCCGAACATCCTCCTGGTATGAAACATGCCGTCGATCAGTTCGGCATCTCCCGCCAAGACTCCACCGTAAGGAGCGCCGAAATATTTGTACAGCGACACGTAGACTGTATCGAACAAGTCGGAGTAGTCCCGAAGGCCGATCCCAGACGCCGCCGACATCATGTACAGTCTTGCCCCGTCTAGGTGGGTGCCTATCCCATGATTTCTGCAAAGATCCGTCATGGCTTTCATCTTTTGAAACGGAACCACCTGACCCATCTGACGCCTAACCGGGCTTTCAATCATCACCGTGCCGATGGGATTAACGACCCTTCCCGCAGTGGATTCGGCGATAGCCTGTTCCAATTCTTCCAGGTCAAAACAAGTCTTTCCCCTGGCCAGCGGAACAAGGTTTATCCCACTGAGTTGAGTCACGCAGTCTCCCGAGTCGTGATAGAGGTGACTCTGCTCTTGAACGATGGCCCTGGGCTTGACGCCGCACAGCGCCCGGATCGCCAGATGATTGGCCAATGTCCCGGTGGGCATGAAGATGGCGGATTCTTTTCCCAGGACTGCGGCAAAATGGTTTTCCAGGTCCGCCACGCTACCGCCCAGAGAGTAATAATCCGGTCCCAATCCGGCGCTGTTTTCCATCTCCGCCAACCGCCCTAAGAGCAAGCTGGCCGATTGGGGTTCTCCGTCACCTCGGAAAACAACGGCAATATCGGATTCTCCCTGATTCACACGGCTCTCAATTTCGCTGTTCATGGGTAACGTGGACATTGCCGCACTCCCTGAAGATTAATATTTCCGAATGTTGGGATGGTAGCGGGCGGGGTAAGTGGCGTCAACTTAGCACAATATGTCCTCCTGTGAGTGTTGACACTGACCCCACCAAAGTCCAATATTAACCCCTGTGAGACATTTCAACATCCAATGTTAGATAATCAACGCAGCCGCGTAACCAGAATTTTCCCCGGCATTCATTACGCCTGGATAATCATCGCCATCGCGGGATTCATGCACATGGCCGGAGGCTCGGTGCGTCAAGCCTTCGGAGTGCTGATAGTTCCCCTTCAGCAGGACATGGGCTGGAGCCCTGCGTCCATCTCCCTGGGCTACGCCCTCGCCAGCATAGTGGGCGCGGTGCTCGCTCCACTCAGCGGTATGGCTACCGACCGCTTCGGACCTCGGAAAGTCATGATTGCCGGAATCTTTTTCTTCTTTGGCGGCGCGATAATCACGGGCGCAGCCAGCGAGGTCTGGCACCTCTGGATCTCCTACGGGATATTCCTAGGCGTGGCCCAAGCCTGTTTCAGTGTTCCGATTCTCACCGCAGCCAACACCTGGTTCCGCACCCGTTTGGGCTTTGGCGTCGGGTTGTTGCAAGCGGCGCATGGTCTGGGTCCGGCGATAATGGCGGTGTTCCTTAGCGCCCTCATCGCAGCACTGACTTGGAAGACGGCGTTCTGGCTCATCGGCGTGTCCGGCAGCATTGCCATGATTGGCTTGATGCTATTTTTCCGGAATGATCCGTCCCACGTGGGACTCCGGCCTTACGGAACGCCGAGCAACGAAAAAGCACCGAAAAAATCGAACCCAGACGAGGCAAGACAGCGGGCCAAAGTATTCCTGATGAGCATGCAGAAAACCAACGCCTTCTGGCAGTTGGTAGTGGTGCACTTCTTTGGATGCGTGGGCCACGCCATCGTCATCATCTACGTGATTCCCATCGCCGTGGCGGCTGGGGTCAACGTGGTGTCGGCTGCGGGAATATTGAGCACTCTGATGGGCGTCAGCGTGCTGACCCGCTTCCTCACCCCGGTTGTCGCCGATTATCTGGGCGCGAAACGGGCCATGGCAACCATGTTTGTTCTTCAAGGATTGCCCGTCCTCATGCTCTTCTGGACCCACGAGCTATGGCAGTTCTACCTGTTCGCCGTGATTTTCGGCGTCGGTTACGGCGGTGAAGGCTCGGCGTTTCCCATCATCAACCGTCAGTACTTCGGTCGGGGACCCATGGGCCGCTCCTTCGGGTGGCAGCAGGCTGGAGCCGGAACTGGGATGGCGGTAGGAGCTTGGATCGGCGGTGTCTTTTACGTCATGTCCGGGTCTTACGACATAACGATTATTCTGTCAGTAGCGATGAGCTTAACTGGGGCCGCTGTGATTCTGACCATGCCAACCACTGCCCGGCTGTTGATTCCCAACTGGGAAGACTCCCTATCTCCCAACCTGCAACCGGGGACAACCCGTCCCGTCGGCACAGGCGGCTAATCGGATGCACCGGACTATATATCCCGAGCAAACAGACGGGAACGAACAGCGATGAGGACTTGCCGTTAATAGGGGAATGCTGATTTGGTTATTCAGGCAGAAACTTGGCGGATGAAAGGCGACCTCATAGGCGCTTGTAGTTGCGACTGGGGCTGCCCTTGCAGCTTCGACGCTCCGCCAACCAATTACTGGTGCCATGGCACCTACGTATGGCACATTCGGGAAGGAAGCTTCGACTCGGTGTCATTGGACGGGTTGACCGTGTCCTGGTCCGGTGAATCACCCGGCCCCTTACACCTAGGCCACGTCACCGGCCAGAAGGTGATTGACTCCCGGGCCACCAGCGAGCAAAGAGAAGCTCTGATAAAGATAATGAGCGGTCAGATAGGTGGGCCTTTCGCCATATTCGCTAGCGTCACCGAGACCGAGTTGGACCCGATATTCGCTCCCTTTGAAATTACCATCGACGGCTTGTTCAGCCAGGTTAGCGCACCTGGGGCGTTGGAGGTAACTCTCACCACCATCAAGAACCCGGTGACCGGCGAACCCGAAGAACTGACCCTCCTGAAACCCACCGGTTTCACCGCTACGGAATCACAACTGGGGGCGTCGGAAGTTTACCGGTCCACCGGAGGAATCAAACACGACCATTCCGGGAAATACGGCGAGTTCTCATCCTTCGAATACAGCTGGCCGTAAATCAACAAAGCCTGGCATTCGTAGCCGTCCTGATTCCATCCAGGAACCGGCTCAGTTTCTTGACAGGTTGACCACGAAACCGCAATAATGTCCCAACCTTGAGAGCAATAGTGCAGAAAGGAGGCAGGAAATGGCTCAAGTAGCAACTTACACCATGGAAGCTTTCGTTGAGGACGTAAGGGAAATGTTCTCGACCACCACCGATCCCCGTGCCCAAGCCCAGTTCGTTGCCCAGCACATGCAAGAACTTCTGAAATCTTCAGAGTGGTTGACTGAGCGGATCGGCCTGCCCGACGAGGGCGGATTTGGAAGCCACAAGCTTCATCTGGACGAAGAATACGGACATCCGGATGGCGGATTCCTGCTGATGTGCGGCATTCAGAAACCCGGACAGGAAAGCCCTCCCCACGACCACGGAACCACTTGGGTGGTCTACGGCGTCTTGGAAGGCGGCATCGAGCAGACCAAATGGCGCTGGTCCTACCCCGAGACCGACAGGACTTCGCCTCAGATCAAACCCCTCGAAAGTTGGATCCAAGGGGTCGGCGACATCGCCTTCTTCTTGCCCGGCGAGATTCACAACACTCGCAATGTCGACGAAACCCGTTCGGTAGTGGTCCGGCTGGAAGGCCAGAGACTGGCCGACTTGATTCGTCACCGGTACAACCCGGAGACCAACAGCGGGGAGCTATACACTTCCGGAACCTAGAACCGAGACCCTGCTCCAATCGCCGAAACAGAATGAATCGCTCCAGGCTTGATTAACCTGGAGCGATTTTCGTTTTCAGCCCACGCATTCCTCGTTACTGACGGGCATCGCCATTGACGGATAGGCGACGGTTCAGACCGCTACGTCTTTGGCCGCTTGAGCCGCTTCCGGGTCGTTGGCTCTAAGGGCAAAGTAGTCGATCTTCGGCGCGAATATGTC
This sequence comes from uncultured bacterium, assembly GCA_963997925.1. Taxonomy (GTDB): domain Bacteria; phylum Chloroflexota; class Dehalococcoidia; order Lucifugimonadales; family UBA3495; genus UBA11650. The sequence goes on along the minus strand of CAXEOX010000048.1, from coordinate 7,734 downwards.
CAGTAGCCGGCGCAACTCCACCACCGGCGTCGGGTGTTCATCAACCCGTAGATCCACCCTGGAAAATGTGTCCGAGGCGTAGACCAGCAAAGCGGCCGAATGGTGCGGTGTGGCGTCTTGCGCTTCCCCACCGGCCTCTTGCCCTGCCTCCAGCGTCCTGGTCAAACGCTCCTCCAAGTCCAGATCTGCAGCATCTAAGAACACCGAGGACATGGCTTGGACCACTCCTTCCCCCACCAACCCGTTGCCCATTGCGACGTGGTCCCGCCCAGCGATATGCCCCGCCCAAGGATTGTTCATGGCCCCGGTCCTGGCGGCGGAATTACCGTTGTGATCCACCATCCCTAGCTGGCGCCGTTCTATGAATGGGTCATTGGCCTCCAATTGTTGAAGAGCGCCCTTGGCCGGGTATCCTTGCTCCATCAGCCTTAAAGCGAAAGGTCCTAATCCAGGGTCAGTTGAGGCTTGAGTGGAAATCGCTCCCACCGCCGGCATCACGTAGGGACACCGGGAACCCACCGTGATGTCGCTGGTGGTGATTGCTACCCCCAACATCCCGGTCCGGGAACACCGGCCGATGATGGAGAACGTATTGAACTCGATACCCGGGATGGCTCCCATGCCCAGCCTCCTGATGAGATGATTTGTTGCAAGATTCGTGACGGTCGCAGTTACGGCTCAGATGTGCCGCACACGTCCAAACCAGTGAGGGCCAGCACTTTAGTGCACTGAACCATCTCGCTGATTATGACACAGCTGTCATCCTCGCCATCGCCGCCTCTTACCACGGCGGGACCGTACAGCAAACAGGGTATGCCAGCGTTCCACAGATGGCAGGTGTCGTTGGCCGTGTAGGAGAAGGGCAACACCGCTCCAATCGCCTTGGGTGGTTCACCCGTAACCTCACGGTGGCTACGGGTCACTGCTTGCACAATCTCCGCGTCCGTGGGCACGTCCAACGGATCCATAACCAACCGGCGGCGGCCCTTGAATGATTCCGGCGGCGGAATCTCGATCTGGTAGGACAACCCCGGGTCTTCAGCTTGCAAGGGGTCTAGGACCCGGCGGATGTCGGCGACGATTCCGTCCACGGTCTGACCCGGCACGAAATGGACATCCACGATGATCGTGCACACGTCAGGTATGTAGGGAGGCTCCACCAGGATGTAATCCTGCCCCAGCCCGCCGATGACGCTGCCCACGTTCAGTTTGGGCAGATCCGGCATGTCTTGGCGGGGCAGGTAGGCGAACTCAACCCGTTGTAGGGCGTCGATCACACCGGTCATCTTTACCACGGCGTTCACGGTGCCCTCGGGCTGGCGGATGTGTCCGGTGACACCGTAAGTGTGAATCGCCATGTGAACGATGCCGGAATGGACTGTTACCAGGTTCCCCACTCCGAATGGCTCCGCCACTACTGCCATGTCGGTGCGCAGACCGCTATCCATCAAGAAGTGAGTCCCTTCGCCACCCTGAGTCTCTCCCACCACGCATGCGACCACCAAGTCGCCTTTCAATCGGACACCGGATCGGCGCACCGCTTCCGCCGCCATGATGACGCTGGCCAGGCCGCCTTTCATGTTCTGTACGCCATGGCCGTAGAGGCGGTCACCCTCCACGACAGGAACCCAGGGGTCGCGGCGCCAGCGGCGGGTAAGGGAGTTGATGTCGGTGTGGCCGTTCAGCATCAAGCTAGGCCCGCCGCCGGTCCCTTCCAGTGTGGCGATAGTCTGGAACCGCCCAGGCTCCACCTCCTGTAGGTCTACCTTGTACCCTCGATCCCTGAAGAACTCGTCAAGGAAGGTGGCCACGGGAGTCTCTTCCAGCTTGAAGCTTGGAATCTTTATTAGCTCGCTGGCCAAATCAACGATGGCTTTCTCGTCGACCTGATCGATTACCTTGGTCTGATTCAAATCCATCTTGTTAGTCCTATCCTATACACTGGCATATCTGCGACGTTAGGGTAAATCGATAGCTACATGTGTGGCTCAGGAGTTGAACTTCGGTTCCCGCTTCTCCAGAAACGCAGTCATGGCTTCTTGAGGATGGCCGGTGGCGAAACCCTCAGTAAATAACTTTATGCTGTATTCCGCCGACTCTTCATCGCCCATATCCAGCCACTTGACGAAGATGTCCTTCTGGGCCGCCATGACCTTGGGGCTGATGTTCCGGAATTTCTCCGTGGCCTCCAGGGCAGCGGCAATCACCTCGTCCTTCTGTACGACTTGGTCCACCAATCCCATGTCCAAGGCTTCTCGAGACGTTACGGTACCTCCCGTCATGATGAGCCGCCGCGCCCGGCCCAGGCCTATGGTCTTTGGCAATAGAGAAGCCTCGATGACCGAAGGAATCCCCACCAGAACCTCGGGTAAACCAAATGTCGCGTCTTCCGAGGCGATCTTGATATCGCAGGCCAGTATTAATTCCAGTGCGCCGCCCAAGCAGGGACCGCTGATGGCGGCGATGACCGGCATCCGCAGTGAAAGGACCTTGCGGATGGTCTGGTGCAAGGTACGTATGAACTCCTCGGCCGCCGGGGCCGTAAGTTCCCGTGCCTCTCGGAGGTCGACCCCTGCGGAAAACGCCTGCTCCCCCGCGCCCCGCAGTATTATCGTCTTAATGTTGGCGTCAGCGGCAACCTCATCCAACGCATCGTTCAAGCTCTGGAATAACTCAAGCCCCAGCAGGTTGAGATCGGTGCGCCCTCCCAAACTCAGGATCGCCGTTGACCCCTCGAGCTGGGTCGATACTTGGGACATGCTCTAACTCCTGGTTTCGTATTCTGAACGACTGTAGACCCGGCCCGTCATCCCGGCGCAGGCCGGGATTCACACCGCTTGGCCCTATATTTCGACCTGCGCCACAATTACGAGATATATCGCCAATGCCACCCCGTCATTCCCGCGGAGGCGGGAATCCAGCAGGCAAGGTGGCAAGAAACGCACTGCCTAGAAGCGGGACTACCCGTCATTCCGGCGTAGGCCGGAATGACGGGATTGGGAATGACATCGCCCATTGTTTCTCGAAATCTAACGTTATCTTCGACCCCGTTCTCTAGCTAGCGTTACACGGCGGCGGCTTGGGCTTTCTCTTTTTCCTTGAAGTAGGGAATCACGTACTTGCCGAAGAGACGGATCGTGTTCATCACTTCTTCGTTGGCGGCGGGTCCGATGGCACATAGCAGGAATACCTGCTCCACGCCCATGGCCTCGTAGCTCTCGTAGAACTTGATACAGTCGTCTGGAGTACCCACGCAGAAATTCGTGCCCCTCTTAACAACGTCGGCTGGCGTCGGGTCACCTGGGTGCGGCCCGGCGGCCAAGTTCTGGTCGCGTTCGTAGTAGCCTTGGTAGTCCGGCGGCACCGTAGCTGGGTCCACCCCTCCCCAAACAAGTTGGGCGCGTTTCCTCTGTTGGTCCAGATACCAGGCCACCAATTCGGTGCCTCGCTCTTCCACCACCTTGCTGTCTTCGTGGCAATAACCGGCGGTCATCAGGGCGGTCTGGTGATTGATGTTGGCGCCGTCAGCATGGGAGGCTTCGATAGTCTTGTTGTACAGTTCAAGAACCTCGGCTACCTTTTCCGGTCCGCCTTCACTACCCACCAGCGCGCCGAGTCCCATCTCACCGGTCAACCGGGTGGTTTCCTCGCTGCCGCAGGCCGACCACAGGGGCGGATGGGGTTTTTGAATCGGTTTGGGCAGCACTTGCCTAGGGGGAATCTGGAAGTACTGTCCCTCGTGGGAAACGATCTCTTCAGTCCAGATCTTGGGCAATACCTGGGCGTACTCTTCCCACATGCCCCGGGTGTCCTTGAGCCCGGACCCATAAGGAGTCAACTGGTATGGATAGCCGGTGCGCCCAATGCCAACATCGACTCGGCCCCTGCTCAAGATGTCGAGGGTCGCCATGCGGGAAGCGGTATGCAGCGGGTGGTGGATGGGAGCTAGGACCACGCCGACGCCCATTCGGATGCGGCTGGTCCGCTGGCTGATCGCAGCTAGGGTTAAGTCCGGGGCGCTGTTGTGGGACCACTCGGGACGGAAATGGTGCTCCGAGAACCACACACTATCATAGCCAACTTCCTCGGCGTAGACGATCTGGTCCAAGGCCTCCCAGATGCGCCTGGCTTCGCTTTCCTCATCCCAGGGTTTCGGGACTTGTATCTGATAGAAAAGACCGAACTTCATAACATTCCTCCGTCGTTTGTCTCGGTCATTATATGGCTTGCGCAAGCGCCGTCAACGCCCAGGCTAGGAGTGATTAAAGAAGATTGACGTTCCGCCGCGCCATGGGTATATTCAAGCTCACTCCGGGGTTCCCGGTGGCTGGATATTTAGGAGGCAACGATGGCCCTGACCCAAGAGCAGATAGCGGCTTCACCCAAGGCCTTAGAAGGCGTTCGGGTTGTGGATTTCACCTGGGTAAGGGCAGGTCCCTGGGCCACCCGTTGGCTGGGCGCTTTGGGAGCCGAAGTGATAAAAGTGGAATGGCCGCTGAACGAGCGAGGCCGGACCACCGGCGCGCCTCCTCCCGGCATCAAGTCCACCCTGAACACTGCGTCCAACTTCAATGACACTAACGCCAACAAGAAGGGCATCACCGTCAACCTGCGCTCGGAGAGGGGTCTGGGCCTCATCAAGCAACTCATCTCGAAATCGGACATAGTAGTGGAGAACTTCAGTGCCAGAGCACTGAAGAGTTGGGGTCTGGGTTACGAAGAGATGTGCAAGCTCAAGCCGGACATAGTCTACGTATCCCAGTCGGGATTCGGCCACACCGGGCGGCACAGCAACTACCTCACCATGGGACCCATCGCCCAAGCTTTCTGCGGTCTGACTTTCCTCTCAGGCCTACCCGGCGAGGCTCCGGCTGGCTGGGGTTGGTCCTACCTCGACGACACGGGCGGAATGTACATCGCCTTTTCCACCATGACTTCTCTCTACCGCCGCAATATGACCGGCCAAGGGCAGCACGTGGACCTGTCCCAGATGATTATGGGCGCCACCTTGAACGGATCCGCCATGCTGGACGCGTCGGTCAACGGCCGTCCGTCCCAAAGAGAGGGGTTCCCTCCGGGTAACCGCGCCCATTGGCCCGGAACACCCATGCTCAACAACTACCGGGGACCAACGACCGCTCCCCACAACGCCTACCGCACCAACGGAGGCGGATACAACGACTGGTGCGCCATCACCTGCTTCTCCGAAGATGAATGGCGGCGCTTGGTGGGCGTGATGGGCTCTCCCCAATGGGCAACTGCGCCCAAGTTCGACACCCTCGTCAGCCGGCTCCAGAATCAAGAGGAACTGGACCAAGGCATCCAAGCGTGGACGCTGACTCTTGAGAAATACGATCTGATGGAGAAGTGCCAGGCGGCGGGTGTTCCTGCGATGCCGGTGCAAAGCACCGAGAACCGGGTGGAGCACGACCCTCAGCTTCGCCACCGGGAAATATTTCAAGAGATGGAGCATCCGGAACTTGGATTACGCAAGTTTCAGAACGCTCCCTTCAAGCTGTCCGAAACCCCGGCACTCATGATGCAACCGTCTCCCCTCATCGGCCAGCACAACCAGGAAGTCTTTGAAGGTATCTTGGGACTTAGCCATGAAGATTTCTCGTCCGGGTATGAAGACGGCACATTCTGGCCCAAGACCATGGACCGTTACTCATACATGGATGAAATGATTGCCTCCAGTCTCGCTAAGCCTGCCGCCACGCCTCAAAGCAACGTTCCGGTTGCACGGCAAAAAGAATCCTCCGATTCGGACCCTCAACCCGGCCCCTTGTCCGGGGTTAGAGTACTGGAGTTAGCCGACGAGAAGGGACAGTGGTGCGGCAAGCTGATGGCCGATCTGGGGGCCGAGGTCATCAAGATTGAGCCGTCGGGCGGTGAAGCCTCACGCACAGTGGGGCCGTTCCTAGACGACATTCCCCACCGGGAGCGCAGCCTTTCCTTCTGGCACTACAACACGTCGAAACGGGGTATCACCCTCAACCTGGAATCTGACGATGGCCGGGGTCTTTTCCGGAAACTGGCAGCCACGACCGACGTCATTCTGGAGACGTTCGCCCCCGGCTACCTATCCTCGCTGGACCTGGGATACGAGAAGCTCGCCGAATCCAACTCCCGGCTCATCATGTGCTCGCTGACCCCCTTCGGCCAGAACGGGCCGTGGCGAGATTACCTTAGCTCCGACCTGCTACACATGGCGGCGGGCGGGCAGATGGGCTGTTGCGGCTACGACAGCGATCAGGTTGCCGGAGACATCCCCATCGCTCCGGGCGGCGGCAACGCCTGGCACACCGGCAGCCACTACGCCTACATGGCGATAGTCGCGGCCTTACTGCGCCGCACCAGTTCCGGGCGGGGCCAGTACATCGACGCATCGGTACACGACGCCTGTGCCCTCACTACCGAGATGCACGTCAATACCTACATCTATCGGAGAGAAGTGGTCCAACGCCTAACCGGCCGCCACGCCGCTGTGTCCCCCTCCGTCCAGAGCCAATTCCGCTGCAAAGACGGCAAGTACGTCAACGCCGGCGCCTCTCGGGTTACTTTCCGCCTATTCCCGGTACTAACTGAGTGGATGGATAGCCATGGACTGGCTGGAGACCTCTTGGACGAGCGATACAAAGACCCAAAGGTTTTCGCCGAAAGCTCCGCCCACATCAACGAATTGGTCACTAAATTCGTGGGGAGTCTGACCAGAGATGAGATTGCCCATGGGGGACAGGATCGTGGGTTCAACTGGGGCGCGGTCCGGACACCCGATGAGTTGGTGGACGAGGGCCACCTCAACGATCGCGGTTTTTGGGTGGACGTAGAGCATCCAGAGTTGGGCCGAAGCTTCAAATACCCAGGCGCCGCCGGCATCTACAACGGCTCACCCTGGCGAATTACAAACCGGGCCCCGCTGATAGGGGAGCACAACGAGGAGATTTACTGCCGGGAATTGGGGCTGCAACGGGCAGAGTTGGCTTACCTGGCGGAAGCGGGTGTGGTGTAGGCTGCCAATTACTGCCGGCGGCTGAGAACAAGACTGCATGAGCCAAATAGATCGCACGTTGATGCGCGGCTCCCTTTTGGGCAAAGCTCCCCATGGCAGGCTAGATTTGGTAGTCGTCGAACGGATAAGGAAACGTTATCCCGAATCGATCTCGAAGCAGCCGCATGTCCCGCCGGTCGGTCTCATCGGGTTCGTACGCCGTCTCCCCAGGTTGATCAATAGCCCGCATCGCCTGTTCTTCCGGCGTCAGGCATCTTATCTTTCGACCGTCGATGAATCCAGTGCCTAGCAAACCCGGTGCGGAAAACACCCATTCGCCGCCGCTATTACTCTCCTGAACCGCAGCACCATCGCTTCTAAAACGGACGGGGTGGAAGTCGATGCGCCGGTCCCCAGCATCGCTGACTACAAGGACTTGGGTAACTCGTCTGTCATCATGGCGAAGCCTAATTCACGAGTTACCCGTATCAATGCCTTAACGTCATCTGCACGAATGATTACATCCAAGTCATCATGGGCGCGTGTCTGCTCCCCTAGTAGGGCGTCGATTCCCCAACCGCCGTGAACCCACACGTCCACACTAGCCGATCCCAGCGCGTTGATGACCTCAATAACATCCGGTGCGTGCATCATATTAGAAATTTTAGCGGATGGCCTGGCGAACCTAAAAATTAGAAAAGCGCCAAGGGGTTTACCGGCGACCCGGTGGCGTTCTTGAAACG